>NZ_JBVPVA010000398.1:0-3018 GCF_055612215.1 Actinomycetospora sp.
CTAGTCGTGCGCCACCAGCATCGTCGCGCCGCCGGTCGCGAAGTTCGGGACGTCACCCGCGGCGGCTTCGCCCTCGGCGGAGCCCAGCGCGGCCTGCAGCGACTCGAGCGAGTCGAAGGCGAGCTCGGCGATGAGGTGGTACGGCGGCTGCGAGCCGTCCAGCGTCGAGACGTGCCGGTAGGTGAAGCTCCGACAGTCCGGGATCTTGTTCGCGAGCGGGACGTGCGTGCCGGTGTAGTACGCGTCGAACGCGGCGGGGTCGTCGGGCTGGCCGTACAGAACCGTGAGGATGTGCATCCGATCACCCTGACGGCGCGCGACGGCCCGGTCACCCGTCCGACCGGAGGGGTGACCGGGCCGTCGTCGTGCAGCAGTTACTGCGCGGCGTGCTTCTCGACGACGCGACCGAGCCGCGGCAGCGCCTCGATGACGTTCTCCTGGGCCTTCGGGCGCAGCTTCGAGTAGACCGAGGTGATCGCCTGGCGGCTCGACGCCGCGGCGCGTCGGTCGGTCACGCCGAGCAGGGCCTCCGAGACCGGCTGCGGCTGGGCCGCGAGGTAGGCGCCGAAGTCGGTGGCGGGGCCCGCCCCGGAGGGAGAGGCGCTGTAGGCGGTCCAGTACGGCTCGAGGGCCTCGACGAAGTCGTCGAGGAGCGTGTTGATGGCACCCCAGATGATGCCGGGCTTGATCTTCTTGACGGCGGCGTAGCCCGTCTTGATCATGCCGCCCGACAGTCCGCTCTTGTCCTTGACCTCGTCGTCGACGAGCGTCGCCAGGTCGTCCACGACGTATCCGCGCTTGTCGGAGTCGAGGAGTGCTGCCTTGAGGATGACGGCCACGCGGTGGGTCCTTCCACGGGGGAGCAGGGCGCGCCGACGGTACGACACCCGCAGGTGATCACCTCGTGGACCCCCGGCGGCGAATCACACCGGTGTGGTTCAGGATCCGTCGGCCGCGTCGTCGTGCGCGTCGACGAAGTCCAGGAACGTCGCCCACGAGTGGTCGTGGGCCCGCCGCCCGGCGAGCACCCCGAGGTGGCCGCCGGGCTCCACCGAGAACCGCAGGTCCGACGACGACGTCAGCAGCTCGGTGCCGCGGCGCACCGCGTCGACCGGGGCGATCCCGTCGTCGGCGCCGGCGATCAGCAGGACGGGGGCGGTGACGTCGGCCAGCCGGACGGGGCGGTCGTCGATGTGGACGGAGTCGGTCGCGACCTCGTTGTGCCGGATCACCTGGTGGTAGACCTGCCCGAACGCCCGGCCCGGGTAGGCGACCATGTTGTTCATCAGGATGTCGACGGCCTCCATCTGCTCAAGTAGCTGGCGGTCGTCGAGGTGGGTCAGGATCGTGAGCGGCTTGGTGAGATACCGGTCGACGCTGACGATCTGGAACGCGGCGCGCACCGCGGGGGCCGGGAACCCGCCGAGCAGCCGGGAGGCGGTCGTGAAGATCCGGCCGCCGGTGTACTCGGCGATCGACCGGAACGGGGCCACGATCGGCACCGCCGCCACGTCGACGGGCGCGGCGAACGCCGTCACCGAGGCGATCGGCAGCTCGGCGTGCGCGGCCGCGGTGAGCAGCACGAAGAGCCCGCCGAGGCTCCAGCCCACGAGGTGCACGGGGCAGGGCTCGGCCTCGCTCGTCGCCTCCTCCTGGCACACGCGGGCGACGGCGGCCGGGACCACGTCGTCGACCCAGGTCTCGAGCCCGCGGCGACGGCCGGGCCAGAGCGCGGTGTCGTAGGTGACGACGTAGACCGTGCGGCCCTGCTCGAGGAGGAACTCGACGAGGCTGTTGCCGCGGCGGAGGTCGAAGGCGAGGTCGGGGGCCCCGAGCGGCGGGACGAGCAGGATCGGCAGCCCGGCGGCGGGCGGCCCGTCCGGCAGCGGCGCGTAGCGGTGGAGGGTCCAGCCGGGTCCGTCGGTCACCGGGCTACGGGGCATCCGGCGGGTGTCCGCGAGGTGCCCGTCCCGGAGCCGGTCGCGCACGTTGACCGCCGCCGACCCAACCCGGACCAGCGCCTGCTCCGCCTCGCGCAGGGCCGCGTCGACGACCGCGGGCATCGACGACGAGGTGTCGGTCGTGGAGAGCGCACCCGACGTCTCGGACCCCTCGTCGGGAGTGGGGCGGGACGCGGGCGCGGCGGTGGGCACGCGGGGATCGTAGGGCTGTTCGGGGGACGGCGGAGGTCCGACGGCCCCCGGACGGCCCTGTGTGGTTCCCCGGGGTGACGCGGCGAGCGGCTGCCGGCGTGCGACGGGCCGGTGTCCGCCCATCTCGACGCCGCGTCACGGCACGACTCCGTCGCGTGAGACCTGCGCCCACTCGGACGCATGAGATGCCGCCTGATCGTCAGAAAGACGACTACAGCTCTGGTCCGTTTGACTCAGTACACGGCGCCCGGACCCAGGGCAGGTGCCCGGGTGCCGTGACCACCTCGCGAGTGAGGCGGCGCGGGAGCAGCAGGAGGACACGGTGGAACCGAGGACGGCGTCGGCGGGCGCGGGCGGCGGCGGGGCCGACCCCGGCGTGGCCGGCGCGACGTGGATCCGGCTGACCGGGGGCGACGGCGCGGTCGGGGCGCGGCGACGTCGGGTCGCGGTGGCCGGCGTGTCCCTGATGGGCGCCGCGGCGGTGAGCACCGCCGTCTTCCAGACCGTCACGGGCACCTCGACCACGCTCGCGATGGCCCCCGGCCTCGGTGGCCTGTTCGCGGTGTCCACCCCGACCCCGCAGGGCCCGGTGGTCGTCCCGACGAGTGCCGCCGCGCCCACGATCACCGACCTCGGCCCGCCCCCCGCGCTCGCCGCGCCGCCGTCGGGCGCGCAGGTCGACCGGCGCGCGCAGCAGGCGCCCCTGCCCGGTCCGGGTGAGCTCGGGGGGGTCCCCGTCGCCCCGGCGGCTTCGGCCCCGGCGGTCGGCGTCCCGGCGCCCGCGGCCGCTCCCGGCGTGGTCGGTTCGGGAGGTTCCGGGGGTGGCGAGCCGGTGCCCGGTCCCCGCCCCGCGCACGGCCCCGGC
>NZ_JBVPVA010000451.1:0-5398 GCF_055612215.1 Actinomycetospora sp.
CGTGGCGCGCAACGGCACCTTGCGCGAGCACAGCGCAGGGCGCCCCCCGGTCGCCGTGGGGCAGCACCGCGACCCGGGGGCGCGGGAACCCCGTGCGGCCGGGCGCGGTCGGTCGCACGGGGTGTCGTGGGGCGCGTCATCGCGCGTCGAGGCCGTCGACCTCTCGGGGCGTCGTCTGTGTAACGCTCGGGAGGTCCACGACGGTGCGGGCGTTCCGGACCCCCGTCCGTCGCTTCGCACCACAGCCTCTCGCGGTTCACCCCGTCGGGTCGCTGACACGATGGGGGCACAATTCGTGGGGTGAGCGCAGTGGCACCGGATCAGGAAGCCGTCCCGAGACCGGCGGGTGGGAGCGGGCTGACCGGACTCGCGGACGAGGAGGGCAAGCGCGCGCGCCTGCGGCGGATGAAGGTCGTGGCGACGGGGTTCCTGGTGGGCGCCGCCGTCGTGTGGATCGTCTTCCTCACCTGGGAGCGCCACGGGGGGCCGGCCCTGGCCGGGTATGTCCGCGCCGCGGCCGAGGCGGGGATGGTCGGCGCCTTCGCCGACTGGTTCGCCGTCACGGCGCTCTTCCGTCACCCCATGGGGATCAAGATCCCCCACACCGCGATCATCCCGCGGAAGAAGGACCAACTCGGCGAGAGCCTGTCGGACTTCGTCGGCGAGAACTTCCTGTCGGTGCCGGTGGTCAGCGAGAAGCTGCGCTCCGCGCGGATCGCGAACCGGACCGGGGCGTGGCTCTCGCGGCGGGAGAACGCCGAGCGGGTCACGGCCGAGGCGGCCACCGTCGTGCGCGGTGCGGTCGCGGTCCTCCGGGACGACGAGGTGCAGGCGGTCATCGACCAGGCCATCACCCGCCGCGTCGTCGCCCAGCAGTGGGGCCCGCCGATGGGCAAGCTCCTCGAGGGGATCCTCGAGGACGGCTCCCACCGCCGCGTGGTCGACCTGATCTGCGACCGGATCTACGACTGGGTCCGCGTCAACTACGACACGGTCATGACGCTCGTCAGCAAACAGGCGCCCAGTTGGTCGCCGCGCTTCGTCGAGGGCCTGATCGGCGACCGGCTCTACGCCGAGGCCCTCTCGTTCACGTGGGCGGTGAAGTCCGACCAGGACCACCCCATGCGCAAGGCGATCGACCGCTTCCTCACCAGCTTCGCCGGCGACCTCCAGCACGAGGAGGAGACGATCGAGCGGGTCGAGTCGATCAAGATGCAGCTCCTCGAGCACCCCGACGTCCAGGGCCTGATCAGCCGCGCGTGGGCGACCGGCAAGGCGATGATCCTCGACGCGGCCGAGGACCCGTCGAGCGAGCTGCGCCGCCGGGTCACCGACGGGGTCACCCGCTTCGGCGAGCGGATGGTGCTCGACGAGGCGCTGCGGGAGAAGGTCGACCAGTGGGTGGTCGACGCGGCGGCCTACGTCGTCACCCGCT
Source organism: Actinomycetospora sp. (assembly GCF_055612215.1). NCBI lineage: Bacteria > Bacillati > Actinomycetota > Actinomycetes > Pseudonocardiales > Pseudonocardiaceae > Actinomycetospora > Actinomycetospora sp. The sequence continues at coordinate 1,436 of NZ_JBVPVA010000451.1, forward strand.
ACGCCCCGGAGATCACCACGCTCATCTCGGACACCGTCAAGCGCTGGGACGGCCCCGAGACCTCCCGCAAGATCGAGCTCCAGGTCGGCCGGGACCTGCAGTTCATCCGGATCAACGGCACCGTCGTCGGGGCGCTGGCCGGGCTGATCATCTACACCATCGGCGAGCTGGTCGTCGGCTGACTCACAGCGCGGCGCCGACGGCGAGACCGAGCGCCGCCGCCCCGAGTCCCGCGAAGGTCTGGATCACGACGTCGAGCACGGCGTGCGTGCGCTCCCCGGCCTCGGCGAGGCGGACCGTCTCGTAGCCGAGCGTCGACCACGTCGAGAGCCCGCCGCAGAACCCGGTCCCGACGGCCGCGGTGAGGGCCGACCCGGCAGAGCTCCCGACGACGACGCCCAGCACGAGCGAGGCGACGACGTTCACCGTGACGGTGCCCCACGGGAACGAGGTGCCGTGCGCGGACTGCACCGTGCGGTCGGTGAGGTAGCGCAGCGGCGCGCCGACGGCGGCGCCGAGGACGACCCAGAGCGCGGTCACCGGCGGGTGCCCCGGGCCGTCGCGCGCGCGAGGGCCAGGCCGAGCGCCGCGGCGCCGACCGAGCCGAGCACCGTCGCCGCGAGGTAGCCCAGCGCGACGCCGAGCCGGCCCCCGGCGAGCAGCTGCTGGGCGTCGACCGCGAACGTCGAGAACGTCGTGAAGCCGCCCAGGACCCCGACCCCGAGGAACGGGCGCACGAGCGGGTGGGCCTCGCGGACCTCGGCGACGTGCACGACGAGCACCCCCATCAGCAGGCAGCCGACGACGTTGATGAGCAGGGTCGCCGTCGGGAAGCCGCCGTGCGGGGTGGGCGACGCGAGCCCGACGCCCCAGCGGGCCAGCGCTCCCAGGGCGCCGCCGAGGGCCACCGCGGCGACGGCGGCACCCTGGCTCCGCGCCACGTCGCGAGCCGTTCTCGTGGGCATCGCCGCAGCGTACGGAGGGGCCCATCCAGGTGTGCGACACGCCACGCCATCTGCGCAAGCATTGTGCTTGCATCAGCTAGCACCGGTGTTACCGTGGTCATCAGACGGCACCGAGACCGACGTCCCGACAGCCGCCGACACCGCGTCCGGTGCCCCCGGGCGGAGCGCCCACGAGGGCCGCAGCCGCCCGACACGATCATCACGTCACCGATCCATGGAGTGATTCAGCATGGCCGTCACGTTCCCCACCAAGTTCGACGTCCGCGAGGCCCGCGACCAGGCCACCAAGGCCGTCTCCGACGCCGTCGACCCGCTGCGCGCGCCGTCGCTGGCGCTGCTCGGCCTCGGCGACTACGCCGTGGCGAGCGCCCAGGAGGCCGTCGCCCGCGTGCAGGCCGGCGCCACCGAGGTCCAGGCCCGCGTCGAGGACCTGCCCTCGGAGCTGCAGGAGCTGCGCTCGAAGCTGACCGCCGAGGACTTCCGCCGCCTGGCCGACGCCTACCTGGCCGCCGTGCGCAGCGTCTACGAGGACCTCGTGAAGCGCGGCACCGGCGCCTACTCGAAGATCAAGGCCCAGCCGCAGGTCAAGCAGGCCATCTCCACCGTCGACTCGGTCTCGAGCGAGCTCGAGAGCCGCCTCGAGGACACCGTCGAGGAGTTCCGCGTCCGCGGCGAGAACGTGCTGGCCGGCGTCACCAAGCAGACCCGCTCGGTCGGTGAGCGCGCCGCGCGCTACACCCAGCAGGCCACCGGTCAGGCCGCCGAGACGCTGACCGAGGCCAGCGCCGAGGTCGCCGCCGAGGTCAAGGAGGCCGGCGACGAGGTGGCCTCGGAGACCCGCAGCACCACCCGCAAGGCCGCCGCCAAGACGGCCCCGAAGAAGCAGGGCCCGAAGAACGCCCCGAAGTCCGCGGCCACCACCGCCGCCGACAAGCGCGCCAAGAGCTGACGCTCCCCGCGTACGACGCACGGCCCCGCCCCCGCTCCCCGGGGGCGGGGCCGTCGTCGTTCGTGAGCCGGGGGCCGGTCCACCGGTCCCACCAGCACGTATCCTCGCGCCTGTGCTGCTGCAAGTGCCGGTGTTCGAGTACCTCGACTACTACCTGTCGATGCTGATCTGGATCGTCGCGATCCCGATCGGCCTGTACGCGTTCATCCACGCCCTCCTGCAGCGTGCGGATGCGTTCACCGCGGTCGACAAGCTGACCAAGCCGGCGTGGTGCGGCATCACCGGCGTCGGCGCGCTGCTGCTGGTGATCTCCGTCGGCGGGCCGGTCGCGAGCCTCGCCATCCTCTGGCTGGTCGCGCTCTGCGCGGTGCTGGTCTACCTCGTCGACGTGCGCCCGAAGGTGGTCGAGGTCCAGCAGGGCGGCCGTTGGTGATCGCGGACCTCGCGCCCGCGGCGGGCACCCTGACGCTGGCGCCCGCCCTCGATCGCCCGGACCTGCTCGCCGAGCCGGTCGCCGCCGCGCTGGCGGCCCTGCCCGACGACGTCGCCGCCTCGTGCGCGGTCGCCGAGATCGACCCGGACCTCGCCGACACCGCCGCCTTCTGCGAGGCCTACGGCTCCCCGCTCGAGGCCTCGGCCAACTGCGTCGTCGTCGCCGGCTCGCGCTCCGGGGAGCAGCGCCTCGGCGCGTGCGTGGTCCTCGCGACCACCCGGGCCGACGTCAACGGCGTCGTCCGCCGGCGCCTCGACGTCCGCAAGGCCTCGTTCGCGCCGATGGACACCGCCGTGGAACTGACCGGGATGGCCTACGGCGGCATCACGCCGTTCGGGCTGCCCGCGTCGTGGCCGCTGCTCGTCGACGCCGCCGTGCTCGCGACCCCCGCCGTCGTCGTCGGCAGCGGGATCCGGGGCCGCAAGCTCGTCGTCCCGGGCTCGGTGCTCGGGACGCTGCCCGCGGCGGAATCCCTGGAGGACCTCGGCCGTTAGCGGTATCGTTCAACCTTCAACCAGCTGGAGGAACCGATGCCCGCCGTCACCGTCCCCGACCTGACCGTGCTGCCGCGCCTGGCGGACCTCGGCCCGGAGACCGGGGCCACCGAGCGCGGCGTGCGTCGCGTGACCACCGCCCCGCGCGGCTTCGAGGGCGAGGGCTTCCCGGTGCGGCGCGCGTTCGCCGGGGTCGACCTCGCCGACCTCGACCCCTTCATCCACATGGACCAGATGGGCGAGGTCGAGTACGCCCCGGGCGAGCCCAAGGGCACCTCGTGGCACCCGCACCGCGGGTTCGAGACCGTCACCTACATCATCGACGGCACCTTCGAGCACGCCGACAACCACGGCGGCGGCGGACTGATCACCAACGGCGACACGCAGTGGATGACCGCGGGCGGCGGGGTGCTGCACATCGAGCGGCCGCCGGAGGCCCTCGTCGCGTCCGGCGGCCTCTTCCACGGCCTGCAGCTGTGGGTCAACCTGCCGCGCGCGCAGAAGTGGGCACAGCCCCGCTACCAGGACCTGCGGGCCGGGCAGGCGTCCCTGGTGACCTCGCCCGACGCGGGCGCGCTGGTGCGTGTGATCGCCGGCTCGGTCGACGGCCACCCCGGCCCCGGATCGACCTACACGCCGATGACGATGGCCCACGCGTCGATCGAGCCGGGCGCGATGCTGCGCGTGCCGTGGGATCGCGAGCAGAACGCGCTGGCCTACGTGCTCTCCGGCGACGGCCACGCGGGAGCCGAGCGGCGCCCGGTGTCGACGGGCCAGCTCGTCGTGTTCGGTCCCGGCGAGTCGGTGCGCGTGGCGGCCGCGGTGGGCCAGGACGGCCGGCACCCGAAGCTCGAGGTCGTGCTGCTCGGCGGGCGTCCGCTGCGGGAGCCCGTCGCGTGGAGCGGGCCGTTCGTGATGAACACCCGCGAGGAGGTCATGGACGCGTTCCGCGACTTCCAGAAGGGCCGCCTGGGGGCGGTGCCGGCCGAGCGGGTGGCGCACGCCGGGGCGTCGCGGGGCGTGCGGACGACCTAGCTCCTCAGTGCTCGGCCATCCACCGGC
>NZ_JBVPVA010000482.1:0-2454 GCF_055612215.1 Actinomycetospora sp.
CAGTGCCCCGGCGGGACGGTGTGGTCGTGCGTCGTGTGGTGGTGCGGGTCCGGCGCGGTGGTCGCGCCCGGCACGGCCGGGTCCTGGCCCGTCAACCCGCTGGACAGGCCGTGGCCGTCCGCCGCCGTCGGAGCGGTTCCGGCCGGCGCGGGGTGCACGGTCGGCGCCGTGCTGTGCGTGGTCGGCGCGGACTGCACACCCGGCGCCGCGGCGGTGCCCGGCGTCGTGACGGTGCCCGGGGCCGAGCCGGCAGCGCCCGGGGCCGCGTCGTGCCCCGGCGTCGCCGACGCGCCCGGAGCACCCGCGCCCGGGGTCGTGCCAGCTCCCGCCGTTCCCGCGCCGGACGCGCCCGGCGTGCCCGACTGGGTGCCGAAGTCGGCCTGCGGCGGACCGGAGGCCCCACCGTGCCCGGACGTGGCGGCGCTGCTCTGCCCCGTGGTCTGCGGGTAGCTCGGCGTGTTCACCGCCGCGGCCTGGGCGACGTTGTGCGCGAGCGGCTGCGACGCGACGGGCCCCGGCGACCTGGGGTCGAACGGGGTGGCGCCGGCCGGCGTGGCCGCCGCGCCGCCCGCCGCTCCGCTCTGGGCGATGGGGCCGCGCTCGGGCGAGGCCCCGGACTCTCCGGCGCCGAAGGAGCCCCCACCGAACGCCGCCGGCGACATCCCGGGGGCCAGGGGGCCGGCAGGCGGCTGCCCGAAGGACGGGCCGTGCTCGCCGGGGCGACCGGGCTCGTGCTGACCGGGGTGGTGCTGGGCAGGACCGCGGTGGTGCTCGTCGTGGTGGTCCCAGCCGCGGTGCTCGTGCTCGCGGCCGTGGTGCTCGTCGCGGTGCTCCCAAGCGCGGGGGTCCGGGCGCCCGTCGTGGTGCTCGTCGCGGTGGTGCTCGTCGCGATGGCGCTCCCAGCCGTGGTGCTCGTCGCGGTGGTGCTCATCGCGATGGCGCTCCCAGCCGCGGTGCTCGTCGCGCTGCTCCCAAGCGCGGGGGTCCGGGCGCCCGTCGTGGTGCTCGTCGCGGTGGTCCCAGCCGCGGTGCTCGTGGTGGTGCTCGCGGCCGTGGTGCTCGTCGCGGTGCTCCCAAGCACGGGGGTCCGGGCGCCCGTCGTGGTGCTCGTCGCGGTGGTGCTCATCGCGATGGCGCTCCCAGCCGCGGTGCTCGTCGCGGTGCTCCCAACCGCGATGCTCGTCGTGGCGCTCCCACCCACGCCAGTCGTGATCGTGGCGGTAGTGCTCGCGCACCCAGTGCCGGAAGGCCTCGTGATCCCAGTGGTGCGGCTCGTGCCAGCCCTGCGGAGGGTGCCAGCCGGACGGCGGGTGCCAGCCGCGCGGCACGACCCACCCGGTGCCCTCGACCCAGACCGGTCCGGTGTAGTCCGGACCCGGGTGGCCGTGCTCCGGGAACGATGCACGGGCGGGGGCGTCATGGTGACGCGACTCGGTGGCGAGCCGGCCGAAATTTTCTGTCACGTGCGGGGCCTCCTGACAACGGGGACGCGCCTCGTCGGGCGACACTCGGTTCGACGACGGCCGAGAATCTCCCGACCATAGACCAGCGACGGAATTGGACGACGCGCCACCCCGATCCACGGTGATCTGCCCGTGATCGCCCGGCGGCGCATTCTCCGACCCGTGGGATTCACACCCTCCGCACATCTCGTGCCCCTTGACGCGACGCGGGTCCCGGATGCCCGTGCCGACCCGAACCGGATACCGGGAACCATCGGAACGGACTGCCGGAGTCACGCTGACGTGCAGGAAGCCCGACGAACGGGACTTCTCACCCTCGCGAGCGCCCAGGTCGGGACCGGCGGATGAGAAGCGGCGCTCGGACGAACCGCATCGAACGGCCGGCGTCCGACGGAAAGACCGTGCACGGCGGCCGACCGTCGACCGGACACGGCGAGAACAACGGCGCGACGACCGTGTCGAAGCGTCCGCGAGCGAATTCGACGCTCCAGCGTCGTCCGGATCGGCCGAGCTCGGACAGTTCCTGATTCGTCCGGCCTCGAACATTCTCCGATTTCGCTGTTCCGTCGCTCGTCCGACCCCGGAACCACGGCCGCCGCGCCGGAGAGGTCGCCCGCGACGCGACGGGGAACCGGGGTGAGGGACACCGCCGCGGACCTGACCTGCCGTCGGGACCCTGCAGGCGCACCATGGACGGGTGGACATGCCGATGGGTCCGACACCGGGACCGGCCTGGGTGGACGTCTTCACCACGTGGGAGCCCTCGTGGGGCGTGGACGCCGTCCTCGCCGTGCTGGGCCTGCTCTACCTGACGGGCGCGGTGCGCCACGGGCACTGGCCGGTGCGCCGTACCGCGTCGTTCCTGGCCGCGCTCGCGGCCGCCGTCCTGACCTGGAACTCCGGGATCGCGGTCTACGGGCACGGCGCGTTCGCGGTGCACATGGTCATGCACCTGATGCTGATCATGGTCGTCCCGGCGTTCTGGGTGGCC
>NZ_JBVPVA010000532.1:0-1185 GCF_055612215.1 Actinomycetospora sp.
CGGCGACGTCGATGGGCTCCGGGTGCTCCACGCCGACCGGGACGAGGGTCCACCGGGCGGGGGCGGGGTCGCCGCCGACGCGCCAGCCGCCGAGGCGGTCGAACGGGTCGCCGGTCTCGCCCCCGTCGGGCAGGCGCAGCAGCCCGTCGAGCGCCGCGGCGACGACGACGTCGTCGGGCACCTGCGCCACGGCCGGCCCGGCCGCGGCGCGCTCCACCCGCCGGCCGATCAGGCCGGTGTCGAGGCGACCGGCACGCACGTCGTCGTCGGCGAGCAGCCCGCGCAGCCAGGCGAGGTTGGTGCCGACGCCCAGCACGGTGGTGGCGCCGAGAGCGGCGTCGAGCCGGTCGAGCGCGGCGGCGCGATCGGGACCGTGGGCGATGATCTTGGCGAGCATCGGGTCGTAGGCGCTGCCGACCTCGGAGCCCGCCGCGACCCCGGCGTCGACCCGCGCGTGCTCGGGCCATTCGAGCGCGAGGATGCGCCCGCCGGTGGGCAGGAAGCCGCGGGCCGGGTCCTCGGCGTAGAGCCGGACCTCGACCGAGTGACCGTCGAGCGTCAGGTCGTCCTGGTCGTAGCCGAGCGGCTCGCCGGCGGCGACGCGCAGCTGCTCGGCGACGAGGTCGATGCGCCCGCCGCGGATGCGCACGACCTCCTCGGTCACCGGGTGCTCGACCTGCAGCCGGGTGTTCATCTCGAGGAAGTAGAACTCGCTCGCGTCGGCGTTCGTGACGAACTCGACGGTGCCGGCGCCCACGTAGCCGCAGGCCCGGGCGGCGTCGACCGCGGCGCGGCCCATCGCGTCGCGCTGCTTCTCGTCGAGCACGGTCGAGGGGGCCTCCTCCACGACCTTCTGGTGGCGGCGCTGCAGCGAGCACTCCCGCTCGCCGAGGTGCACGACGGTGCCGTGGGTGTCGGCGAGGACCTGGATCTCGACGTGGCGCGGGTCGGTGACGTAGCGCTCGAGCAGCAGCGTGTCGTCGCCGAAGGAGCCCCGGGCCTCGCGGCGGGCGGCGGCGATCGCGTCGGTGAGCTCGGCGTCGGCGGTGACCACGTGCATGCCCTTGCCGCCGCCGCCCGCACTCGGCTTGAGCAGCACGGGGAAGCCCACCTCGCGCGCGGCGTCGGCGAGCTCGGCGTCGGTGAGGCCCTTCTCGGAGGTGCCGGGCACGAGCGGGACCCCGG
>NZ_JBVPVA010000541.1:0-3010 GCF_055612215.1 Actinomycetospora sp.
GCGGGGTCCCCGGGCCGGCCGTGGACCGGCGTCCCGAACGCAGCGACGACCTCGCACCCGCGCCCGGCAGTTCCGGCGCCTGACCCCCGTCCGGGCAGGTCCGTCCGGCCCGCGGTGCAACATCGGCGCCCTCCCCGGCGATGGACAGACGTGCGCCGCGTGCCGCGACGCCGACGATTCGGAGGACACCGGAGTGGACGACGGACGGGTCCTGCCCGGGGAGAGTTCCTGGGAGGCGCTCCCGGGGCGGGCCCTGGAGGTCCTCGCCCGTGCGTGCGGCGCCCGGCGCGGCCCCGTCGGCCGTCCGGGTCGGGCCCCGGAGCCCCCGACGGTCGAGTCCGTCGAGCGGCTGGCGGCGGGGGTGACGACGTTGGCGGCGGCGCTGGCTCCCGCGGGGTCCGACGCCACCGGGACGGGCCGTCCCGCGACGGCGACACCGGACGCGGCCGTCGAGCTGCGTCGGGTGGTGGAGCTCCTCGCCGAGCTCGGTGAGGCGGCCCGGCGGGTCGCCGCGTCCGCCGGCGCCGTCGGTCAGGAACCGGCCGCCGAGGCCGCCGACTCCGTCATGTGTGTGGCGTTGACCCTGCGGATCCTCGCCGAACTCGTCCTGCGAACCGTCCCGCGGACCGACGCGGACGGTCGTCGGACCCGCTGAGGAGCGCCGAGCGCCAGACGTCCCCGGCGGCCACGTCGCCGAGCGTGGCCGGGAGGTCCGACGCCCGGGCCACCGCGTCGACGAACGCGGAGCCGGGGTCGACCGCGCCGAGGGGTCGGACCACCTGGACGTGGAGGCGCTCGCTCCCGACGGTGATCCGGAAGCCGCGGGCACGGCGATCGAGGGCCAGATCGGGCCCCGTGGGGTCCCAGGACGCCGCGAGGTCGACGTCGAACACCGGCCCGCGGCTGGAGGTGAAGCACAGCCGGCCCCCGGCGAGGCGGAGCACGCCCGGCACGTGCGTCACCTCCCGCACGATCCACGCGGGTCCGATGCAGCCGACCTCGTCCGGTCGGTCGGAGGACGCCCGGGGAGCCGGCAGGGGCAGCGCGACCGGGACGCGTGACGCAGCGTGGGGAACCACGGTGTGCTCCCGGCGCAGGGAGGGGTTCACGGGCGGCCCTCCCTCCGCGGGCGTCGCGCCGGCCCGCTGCGGAGCCGGCGCGCCTCCTGTGTGTCCATCGACCACTCAAACGTCCGCGAGCGCGGAGTGTCATGCTCCGGGCGGGGGAGTCGGGCGTGGCAACAGGGTGGATATTTCGATCTGGTGGCGAAGGGTTCCCAAAACGGGGCCGAACGGGTGACCCGTTGACCTTCTTCTCGAAAGAGTTCTCCCGAACGTCACTCTCTGCTGGCATGCTACCCGCCATGAGTGGACCAAACCCGTCGTACGGCCCCGGGCCTGCGGACGGACAGGGAGGGTCGTCGCCCTACGGTGCGCCGGGCGACTACTCCGCGCAGTCATCGGCCACGGCCGGTCCGGTGGCGGGAGCGCCCGCGGCCGCGCCGGGCGGTTACGGACCCCCGCACCCGCAGAGCGGGGGCTACGGCCCGCCGCCCAACTACGGCGGTGGACCGACGTACGGCCCGCCCTCCGGCCAGGGCTACGGCGCCGGTCCCGGGTACGGCGCGGGCCCGGGCTACGGCGGGGCCCCCGGGTACGGCGGCGGTCCGGGGTACGGCTACGGCGCGGCACCCGGCTACGGCTCGGCCCCCGGCTACGGCGCGGCCCCGGGGCAGGGCATCCCGCCCGGCGCCCCGGGCTCGGTCGACGTCGTCGGCAGCCGCGTCGGGCAGTACATCGTCGACGCGCTCATCACGGCCGTCCCGCTGATCGTGCTGCTCATCCTCAGCGGCGTGCTCGCGGCGGCGTCGTACGACTCCGCGGTGCTCGGGCTGATCGGCGGCGTCCTCTACTTCTTCGCCTGGCTCGCGGCGCTCGCGTCGGGCTTCGTCGTCTACGCCTGGTGGCCGTCCACCCACGGCGGGCAGACGCCGGGCATGAAGTGGCTGGGTCTGAAGATCATCCGCGAGGAGGACGGCGGCGAGCCGACCCTGGGCCAGCACGCCCTGCGGTGGCTGCTGCTGATCGTCGACGGCATGGTCGCCGGCCTCGTCGGGCTCGTCATCATGTCCACCTCCGAGCGTAAGCAGCGCCTCGGGGACATGGCGGCGCACACCCTCGTCGTCCGCGTCTGACGGGGACGCGCGGGCGGCGTGCCACTCCGCCGCCCGTGCACACCGCGTCGTCCGACGGGCGTCGCGGTTCGGGGAACGTCACCCGTCCGGGGCAGTGACGAACTCCCCACCTGACCGTGTGGAAACGCCGACCGGCGAACGAGCGACATCCATGGCAAGGAGAGGACGCCGTGGACCTCTCGATCGTCGAGTCGACGCCGGCCGAGGCCGGTGCCAGGAGGTAGTGCTGTGAGCTCCGAACGGGCCGACACCTTCGGTCGCGCCGAGCGCCGCGAGGTCGAGGGCGGCCAGGGCGGGTACGCGATGTGGGTCGCCTGGATCGACGCGTTCCGGCGGGGGGAGAACCGGGACACCGCGGGGCTCCCGCCGATCGACGGGGGCATGGGTTCCTACGTCGAGGCCCGGCTCCTCGAGCGCCTCTCCGCGGCCTTCAGCGAGCGGGTCCGCCAGTGGCAGACCGTCCTCGGCGCCCGCATCGTGGCCGCGCCGCCGGGCGACGAGGCCGGGGTGACCGCCCTCCTGCGCGACGCCGCCGCGGGACTCGAGCCGCTCGCGCGGATCGCCGGGTCGCCGCTGCTGCCGCGCTCCATGTCGCTCGCGATGCACGACCTCCTGGGCCAGGTGCGCGCGGGCGCCCGCGAGGCGGTCGAGGAGAGCTCCCGCCGGGTGCGCGAGCCGGTGCACGAGCCCCGCGTCGCCCGGGTCGCCCGCCGCCCCGCGAACAGCCCGGTACCCGCCCAGCGGACCGCCGGCGGCGTCCGCGTCGGACGGGTCCCCGGCCCGGCGAGCGCGGCCCCGGCCCCCGGGCCGGCCACG
>NZ_JBVPVA010001030.1:0-3582 GCF_055612215.1 Actinomycetospora sp.
CACCGACGTCGTCGTGTTCCTCGTCGCGCCGTTCGTGGCCTACCTGCCCGCGGAGGAGCTCGGCGCCTCCGGCCTGGTCGCGGTCGTCGTCACCGGGCTCTACCTGGGTCACCGGGCGACGACGATCATGGAACCCGCGGCCCGCGTCGTCACCGGGGCCGTCCGGACCGCGGTGTCCTGGCTGCTCGAGGGGATGGTGTTCCTCGTCGTCGGGCTGCAGCTGCGCCGCGTGGTGGCCGGCATCAGCGGGATGGCGCCGATCGCGGTGGCGACGGTCACGCTGGCGGTGGTCGGGACGCTCATCGTGGTCCGGTTCGCGTGGGTGGTCGCCGCCGAGCAGGGCCTCGCCACGGCCCTGCACCGCCGGCACGCGTCCTGGGCCGAGACGACGCTGACGGCGTGGGCGGGCATGCGCGGCGCGGTCTCCCTCGCCGCCGTGCTGACGCTCCCCGTCGTGCTGCCCGACGGCCGCGCCTTCCCACAGCGCGACCTCATCGTCTTCGTCACCTTCGTGGTCATCCTCGCGACGCTGCTCGGCCAGGGCACCACGCTGCCCTCGCTCGCCCGGCGCCTGCCCGGCACGCACGGGGAGGTGGTCGAGGAGGCGCAGGAGGAGGCCCGGGCCCGGCGGCTCGCCGCGGACGCCGCCCTGGAGTGCCTCGAGCAGCTCGAGCGCGAGGACCCCGGGCGGCGCGCCGTCGTCGACCAGCTCCGCCGCCGGGTGCAGAACCGGATCGACGCCGCCACCGAGGCCGAGGCCGCGGCCGACGCCGAAGCCGACGACGGCGGGTCGGACACCACCGACGCCCCGGCCGACGACCAGGCCGCCGGGCGTGGCGGCGCGACCGCGTCCGTCGCCGCCCCGCAGGGCCACGACGACGAGCACGACGACCAGCCGGCGGAGTCGACCCGGGAGTCCTACCGCCGTTACGGCCAGGCGATGCTCGTCGCCGAACGCTCCCGCCTGCTGGCCCTGCGCAACGCGGGCACGCTCGGTGAGGACGCGTTCGTCCGGATCCAGCACGAGCTCGACCTGGAGCAGGCCGCGCTCGTCGTGCGCTGACGCGGCGGGTCGGGGTTTCCCCGGCGGGCCGCACGGTCACCCGCCCCACGGACGGGCCCACCTCGGGCGCCCGCCGCCGTCCCGGCCCGGGACGTGCCCGCTCCCGGAGGGGGGACCGGTGACCTCCGCCGTCTCGCCGCGCGTGGTCGACGACCCGCTCGCCCGGGCCCTCGCCGCCCTGACGCTCGCCCCCTCCCCCCGCGCGCACCTGCTCGCCAACTGGCGGGTGCTCGCCCGGACCGCGGAGCACGACCTCGACGCCGCCCGCCTCGCCGAGGCCCACCTCGACGCGGCCACGATCACCGACGAGCTCGGCGGGGCCACCGTCGGGCCCGGCTCGCTGTGGGGCGTGTGGGCCGCGGGGAGCGCGGACACCGCGGTGCACGCCGCCCACGACGGCGAGGGCTGGTCGCTCTCGGGACGCCGGCCGTGGTGCTCGGGGTCCGACCGCTGCACCCACGCGCTCCTCACCGCCGACGCCCCCGACGGCGGGCGCCTGTTCGCGGTCGACCTCTCGTCCCCGACCGCGCACCCTGACGGCGACCCGTGGCTCGGTGTGGGCATGCGCGACAGCGGCACCGCCACCGTCCGCTTCACCGCGACCCCCGCGCGGCCGGTGGGCGGACCCGGCGCGTACCTGGAGCGCCCGGGTTTCTGGCACGGCGCGGTCGGGGTCGCCGCGGCCTGGTTCGGCGGGGCGGTCGGGGCGGCCGCGCCGCTGCGCGAGCGCCTGGCAGCCGGCCGGGGCGACGAGCACGACGCCGCCCACCTGGGCCGGGTGGAGACCGCCCTCGCGGCGGCGGGCGCCGTGCTGCGCGCGGCCGCCGCCGAGATCGCGGAGCCCGACGCCCTCGTCGAGCCGATCGCGGCCGCCCGCCGCCGCGCGCTTCGCGTCCGCGCCGCGGTGGAGGACGCCGTCGAGACCGTCCTGCGCAGCACCGGGCGGGCGACCGGACCCCGGCCGCTGGCGCAGGACGCCCACCACGCCCGCCACGTCGCCGACCTCGAGGTCTACGTGCGCCAGAGCCACGCCGAGCGCGACCTCGCGACCCTCGGGCACCTCGCGGCCGAGCTCGACGGCGGGCGCGCCGACGGGGTCCGGCTGTGACGGCGCACGACGTCGGTGAGCGGGACCTGACCGGGCCCGGGACGACCGAGGAACGGTGGCGGTCCTCGGGGCTGCTCGCGGCACTCCCCCGGGTGACCCCCGGGGAGCTCCGGCCGCCCGGGCGCGTCGTCGTCGTTGCACCGCACCCCGACGACGAGACCCTCGGCGCGGGCGGGACGCTCGCGGCCTGGGCCGCCGCCGCGGATCTCCCGGTCACGGTCGTCGCGGTCACCGACGGCGAGGGCAGCCACCCCGGCAGCCCCACCCTGCGCCCCGCCGAGCTCGCCGGGCTCCGGCACGAGGAGCGTCGCCGTGCCCTGGCCGCCCTCGGTCTGCCCGACGCGACGGTGGTCCGGGCCGGGCTCCCCGACGGCGGCGTCGCGGGCCACCGCGGTGTGCTGACCGATCTGCTCGACGAGCTCCTGCGCCCCGGCGACACGCTGCTCGCCCCGGTACCCGGCGACGGGCACCCCGACCACGACGCCGTCGCCGAGGTCGCCGACGACGTCGCGGCCCGCCGGGGGGTGGCGCGGTGGCACTACGCGGTGTGGCTGTGGCACTGGGCCGCGCCCGACGACCCGGCCGTCCCCCGGGACGGCGCGGTCGCGGTGAGGCTGCCCGAGGCCGCGCAGCGCGCCAAGCGGGACGCGGTCGCGTGCTTCACGACGCAGGTCGAGCCGCTCTCGGCCGACCCCCGCGACGCGGCGATTCTGCCGCCCGGGGTCCTGGCCCGGCTGCTGCGCGACGTCGAGGCGCTGTGGAGGACGACGTGAGCGCAGAGTCGCTCGGCACCGAGCACTTCGACCGGCTCTGGGGCGACGAGGACGACCCGTGGGGCCTCGAGTCGTCCTGGTACGAGGACCGCAAGCGCGCCGTGGTCCTCGCCGCGCTGCCCGACCCGCGCTACCGCCGCGCGTTCGAGCCGGGGTGCGCGGGCGGGGCGCTGTCCGTGCTGCTCGCGCCGCGCTGCGACGAGCTCGTCGCCACCGACGTGGCCGAGGAGGCCGTGGACCGCGCCCGGACGCGGCTGGACGAGCACCCCCACGTGCGCGTCGAGCGGGCCGCGGTCCCCCACGAGGTCCCCGACGGCCCGTTCGACCTCGTCGTCGTGTCCGAGCTCGCCTACTACTTCGGGTCCGAGGACCGCGCCGCCCTGTGGGACGCCGTCCGCGAGCGGCTGGAGCCCGGCGGCACGCTGCTGGCCGTGCACTGGATCCGGGAGGCCCCGGAGTACCCCGTGACCGGGGACGCGGTGCACGACGAGCTCGCCCGCCTCGACGGCCTGGCGCGGATCGCGGAGCACCGCGAGGCCGACTTCCGCCTCGACGTGCTCACCCGGACCCCGCCCGCCGCCCGCTCCGTCGCCCAGCGGGTGGGGCTGCGGTGACCCGACCGCTGCCCGACGTGCCCG
>NZ_JBVPVA010000619.1:0-3793 GCF_055612215.1 Actinomycetospora sp.
GCCCCGAGCGCCCCGTAGCCCGGCACCAGCAGGGCCATCGTCGCGACCTCGGCGACGGCGGCGGCCGGGATGCGCCGCGCCGCCGCACCGGCCAGCCCGCGTGCGACGAGGGCCTTGAGCAGCATGTCGCCGACGATCAGCCCGAGGGTGCCGAGGGCGATCAGCCGAGCCGGTCCGGCCGCGTCGGCGTACTCGGCCGGGAACAGCCGCCCGATCAACGAAGCGGGGCACACCGCCAGCACCAGCAGCATCGGCACGAGGGCCAGGGGCACCCAGCGCAGCCCGGTGACGAACCAGCCGTGCGCCTCGACCGCCCCGCGGGCGCGGGCCAGGAACGGGAACACGACGTCCGAGACGGTGCTGCCGACCAGGAAGGGCGCCTTCGCGAGGATGGCCGCGGCCTGGTAGCTGCCGATCGCGGCGACGGTGACGCCGTGGCCCTCGCCCAGGACGCCGAGGAGCAGGACGTCGAGCGTGCCGATCAGCCCGAAGCCGGCGGTAGCCGCGGCCATCGGCGCGGCCGCGGCGAACGAGCGCCAGCCGGCGACCGGGCCGCGCAGCCGGGGCAGCCGGTCGCGGACGGTCCACCACGCGAGGGCCGCAGCGGCGCCGGCGCCGATCAGCAGCGCCCAGCCGACCCCGAGGACGCCCGCCCCGAGCAGTGCGACGACCGCGACCCCCACCGCGACCTTGACCACGACCTCGGCCACCCGCGCGGCGCTCACGGCGGTGAAGCGCCGGGCGCCCTGCAGCCCGCCGATCAGGACCTGGCCGAGGGCGAGCAGCACGATGGTGACCGCGACGACCGCCGTGAGCCCCGCGCCGGCCCCGGGCAGGATCGCCCCGGTGGCGAGCTGGACACCGGCGAACCCGGCCGCGAGCGCCGACCCGAGCCCGACGTTGCCGACCAGGGCCGCCCGGAAAGCGGCCGCGGCGTCCGCCGACCCGGCCGCGCCGGACTCGTCGCGCGCGACCCGGCGGGCGAGCGCCCACGGGAAGCCCGCCGCGAGGACCGAGGTGGCCAGGAGCAGGACGGTCAGCAGCACGCTGACGGCGCCGAACTCCGCGGCGGGCAGCAGCCACGCGAGCGCCAGCCCGAAGCCGTAGTTGAGCGGCGCGGCCAGGGCGATCGCGCCCATCAGGACCGCGGTCCCGGCCGCGGCGGACTGGTGTCCTCGCAGGTCTCGCATGGTGGGCTCTCCTCGCTCGGGTGGCGAGGTCCAGCGTCGCCGCGACGGGGGTCCCGGCGGCATGGGGACGGCCCCCGAGCGCCGGGGGCGGGCCCTACCGTTCAGCCCGGCGACGAGCCCGCGACGACGCGCGCGTAGGTGGGCACGTCGATCCCCGACCCCGGCTCGAAGAGCTGGTCCTCGAAGGCGAGGTACCAGGCCTCGAGGTCGCAGTCGCGGGCGTAGCGGCCGGCCTGCACCATCTGCGCCGCCTCGTCGTCGGACTCCGCGGTCCCGCCGGTGTTGGCCTGCCCCGGCGGACCCGGGTTCTCGGCCACCACCTCGAGACCAGCCGCGCGGGCCAGGGCGATCGTCCAGCGCTGCGTCGCCCCCCGCTCGAGCCCGGCCACGGTGAGCGAGGCGGGTGTGTCGTCGGGTCGGCACGTGTCCTGCGGTGGGACGGCGGCCCGCGCCCGGACGGCGCTGTCGTCGTCGAGGCTCGTGAAGTCCACCAGCAGCCGCGACGGCGGGGACTGCGCCCGCAGCCGGGCGTCGAGGTCGGCGAGGACGCCGAACTGCGCGGGGTAGTCGGTCCCCTTCTCCAGGGCTCCGTCGGGGTCGGCGCGACCGTCGAGCAGGCCGCCGACCGCCTCCTGCCGGTCGGCGGGCAGCACCCCGCGCCCGGCCAGCGGGACGTGGACGTCCCCGGTGAACCCCGCGTCGCGCAGCGCGTCGGCCAGCCACACGACCGACCCGGCCAGCGAGCCGGTGTACCAGGCGTACCAACGGCTCGCCGCGTCCGCGGTGACCGGCGTGCCCAGCCACGTCGGGGTCCCCGGGACCCAGCCGGGCATCGGCGACGGGTCCACCCCGGCGGCCCGTCCGGAGCCGCCCTGGGCGGCGCGGTCGAAGGCCCAGAAGGTGCCACTGCCGGGGGCCGACCCGGGATAGCCGAGCTCCCCGGCGAGCCGCACGGCGGCCACGTGCTCGAAGCCCACCCGGTCGGCGACCGCGCGGAGGTACCCGACGCCGGCCTCGCGCGCCGCGGCGCTGAACACGAGGTTGGCCTCGCCGTCGGAGGAGGTCTCCCCGTTCTGGTCGCGGAAGCTCGCCGACGGCAGCGCGAGCACCCACGACGGCGGGTTGTGCATCCCGAGCCCGAGCACGACCGTCAGGCCCCCCGCGGCGCAGGCGGCGATCCGGGCCCGGACGGAGTCCAGGTAGGCCTCGTCGACGACGCCCGGCGCCGGTTCCGCCTGCGCCCACTGCATCTCGGTCATCGCCGTGGTCGCCCCGGCGCGGCGCAGCGCGGCGACCCGGTCGGGCGTGCAGGAGGACCCGAGCACCCCGAACGCCGGCCGCTGCGGCGCGGCCGAGCCCAGGCCGCCACCGGTCACCGTCAGTACCGCCACGACCGCCACGACGACCACCGCCGCCACCACGCCGACCCCCGCCGGCCACCCCCGCAGGCGCACGGCTCAGCCGCTCTCGGAGACCGGCGGGACGTCCTGCCCGGCCGCGACGGCCGCGTCGAGGGCGGGCCGGTCGATCTGCCAGACGGTCGTGTCGCCGTACGTGGGCCCGTGGGCGGTGAACACCGGACGGGCGTGCTGGGTGATCCAGGTCAGCACCTGCGGCGCCGCGTCCCCGTACCCCTGCTCCAGGGGGCGGGACGAGGTGAGCACGTACTGCGCGTCGTTGTCCCGGAGCTGGGTCAGGCTCGGCCACTCGCCCCAGCCCGCGTGGGGCAGGAACGCGAGCTGGGCGACCGGCCCGGTCAGCCCGACACGGGCGCCGGGTGGAAGGTTCGCCTCGGCCCAGGCCCGGGTCTGCGGGAAGGTGTCGTCGACCGTGAGGCGGGCCGAGACCCCCAGGACGAGGGTCGCGACGACGAACACCGAGGCCACGACGGCGAGGGGCCGGCGCAGCCGCGGCCGGCGGTCGCGGAGCTCGGCGATGGAGGTCGCCGAGACGACGACCGCGACGACGACCGTGTAGTAGCCGAACTGCTCCTCCAGGGCCCCGGCCGTCGCGGCGTACACCCCGAACACGCCGGTGGACACGCCGATCAGGCCCATGAGCCGCCGTGCCGTCGACTTCGCGAACACCGTCCCCAGCCCCGCGAACAGGCACACGCCGAGCAGGACGTAGCTGGTGCCGAAGCGGGCGAGCTCGGCGATCAGCCGGTCGACCAGGTTCACGTTGGACGCGTGGAAGCCGGTCATCTGGTCGAGGCCGATCATGCGGCGGATGCCGCCGGTCTTCTGGGAGGTCCACTCGGCGAGGTCGCCCTGCGCGGCGACGACGGAGACGAGCACGGCGTAGGGCAGCAGGGAGCCCAGCAGGACGCGGCCGGTCTGGGCCGGTCCGAGGGTGCGCCGCCACACGACGGCGAGGAGCAGCGGGACCACGATCTGGATGGCGGTCATGTCCTTAGTGGTCAGCGCGAACCCGAACACCACCCCGACCGCGACCTCGCGCCAGCGCCGGACCCACGGCGTCGCCGGGTTGGTCAGCACCCCGAGGAGCAGCAGCCAGGCCCCGAGCGTCCACATCGTCGCCGGGGTCTCGAGCATGACGCGGCTGTCGTTGCGGAGGATGAACGGGTCGAAGGCGAGCACCGC
>NZ_JBVPVA010000735.1:0-1892 GCF_055612215.1 Actinomycetospora sp.
GCGGCCCTTCTGCTGGGCGTCCTGGCGCTGGCGCAGCAGGACCGCCACCTGCTCGGGCTCGAGCAGCCCGGGCAGCCCGAGGTAGTCCTGCTCCTCCTCGCTGCCGACGAGCGCCGCGGTGCCGAACTCGCCGCCGTCGAACAGCACGCGGTCGAACTCGGCCTGCGCCTCGAGCGCCTCGAACGGCAGCAGGTCCTGGTCGCCGGACGCCTGCTCCGGGCGGCCCGCCGCCGCGACCAGGGCGTCCTCGGGCGACCACAGGTCGCCGTCGTCGGCGGCACGCGGGCGGTCGAGGGCGTGGTCGCGCTCGACCTCCAGCTCGCCGGCGTGGAGCATCAGGGTCGGCACGCTGGGCAGGAACACCGACGCCGTCTCCCCCGCCCGTCGCGACCGCACGAAGCGGCCCACCGCCTGGGCGAAGAACAGCGGCGTGGACGCGCTCGTGGCGTAGACCCCGACGGCGAGCCGCGGGACGTCGACGCCCTCGCTGACCATCCGGACCGCGACCAGCCACCGGTCGTTCGACGCCCCGAAGGCCGCGATGCGCCCGGAGGCCTTGGGGTCGTCGGAGAGCACGACGACGGGTTCCTCGCCGGCAATCTGTCCGAGGGTCTTCGCGTAGGCCTTGGCCGTGGTGTGGTCGGTGGCGATGACGAGCCCGCCGGCGTCAGCCATGCCCCCGGTGCGCAGCTGCGTCAGGCGGGTGTCCGCGGCCTGCAGAACCGCGGGCATCCAGTCGCCCTTGGGGTCGAGGGCGGTCTTCCACGCCCGCGAGGTCTGCTCGGCGGTCAGCGGCTCCCCGAGGCGGGCCGTCATCTCCTCGCCGGCGCTCGTCCGCCAGCTGGCCTGCCCGGAGTAGGCGAGGAAGACCACCGGCCGCACCACGCCGTCGGCCAGGGCGTCGGCGTAGCCGTACGAGTGGTCGGCCCGCGAGCGCAGGGCCCCGGCGGAGTCGGGCTCGTACGTGATGAAGGGGATCGGGCTGTCGTCCGAGCGGAACGGGGTGCCGGTGAGCGCCAGGCGCCGCGTCGCCCCGCCGAAGGCCTCCCGCGTGGCCTCGCCCCAGCTCTTCGCGTCCCCGGCGTGGTGGATCTCGTCGAAGATCACCAGGGTGCGACGGCCCTCGGTGCGGTTCATGTGCAGCACCGGGTGCGCGGCGACCTGGGCGTAGGTCACGGCGACGCCCTGGAAGTCGGCCGACATCCTCCCGACCGAGTTCGAGTACTCGGGGTCGATCGCGATGCCGACGCGCGTGGCCGCCTGTGCCCACTGGTACTTCAGGTGCTCGGTCGGGCAGACGATCGTCACGGTGTCGACCGACCGGTCCCCGAGCAGCTCCGCCGCGACCTTCAGGGCGAACGTCGTCTTGCCCGCGCCCGGTGTCGCGACCGCGAGGAAGTCCTTCGGCCGTTCGGCCAGGTAGCGGGTGAGCGCGCGGCGCTGCCACTGGCGCAGGGGCGGTGCGGACGGTGCCGGACCGTCCGCCCCCGGGCGGGGGGCGGGGTTCCTGCGGGGCGCGCGCGTGGTCATGACCCTCCGGGGCGGGACGTGGCCAGGGACACCCGGCGTCAGGCGCCGGGCAGGCCGGACCGCGGGGACGGTCCGTGCGGGGCTGCGGACGAGTGGAGGACGGGCCTCACTCGTCGCCGTCGCCACCACCGCGGGGGAGCTTGGCGAAGATCTCCTTGCACGCGGGGCACACGGGCGACCCGGGCTTCGGCGAGCGCGTCACCGGGAAGGTCTCCCCGCACAGGGCGACGACCATCGAGCCCATGACGGCGCTCTCGGCCACCTTGTCCTTGCGGACGTAGTGGAAGACCTTCGGGTCGTCGTCGTTCGTGCGGTCCGTGCCCTCCGGGCGGACGTCGGGAAGCACCGCGGTCTGGCTCATG
>NZ_JBVPVA010000739.1:0-4645 GCF_055612215.1 Actinomycetospora sp.
GCGCCGGATCGCGGCGCTCGCCCCGGCCTGGCTCGCCCCGGGCGGGGCCCTGCTCCTGGAGTGCGCCGCCCACCAGGGCGACGCGGCCCGCGACGCGGTCGCCGCGGCCGGTCTCGCCGCCACGGTGGAGCACGACGACGAGGCGGACGCGACCGTCGTCGTGGGCCGGGAGGCCGCCCGGTGAGCGTGCTCGACGTCCTCGCCCGCCGCCGGGACCTCGGGACCGACGGTGCGGGACCACACGCCGAGAGGCGCCACCGCGTCGCGCTCGTCGTCGAGGGCGGCGGCAGCCGCGCGACCTTCTCCGCCGGCATGGCGGCCGCCGTCGAGGACCGCGGCCTCACCCCGCTGCTCGACGACGTCTACGGCGTGTCGGCCGGGTCGCTCAACGCGGCGTGGCTGGTCGCCGGGAAGGCGCGCGAGGCGATGGCGCCGTGGACCGACCGGTCGGTGATGCGCGGGACGATCGATCCGCGCCGGGTGCTGCGCGGGGGTCGGGTGGTCGACCTGGAGCACCTCGTGGAGCACGTGTACGTCCGCGAGGTGCCGATGCCGTTCGCGACGATCCTCGCGAGCCCGGTCGCGTACCACCCCATGGCCACCGACGCCGACACCGGCGCGTCCACCGACCTCGCCCCGCTGCTCGACGGCCCGCCCGCGCTGCGCCGGGCGCTGCAGGCGAGCTCGACGCTGCCCGTCCTCGCCGGCCCGCCGGTCGGGCTGGCCGGCCGGCGCTGGGTGGACGGCGGGCTCTCCGAGCCCGTCGCGGTGCACACCGCGCTCGCCCGGGGCGCGACGCACCTGATCGTGCTGCGCACCCACGCCGCGGAGCACGTCCCGGCCGAGCCCCCCAGCGTCGTCGACGCCGTGGTCCGCCGGTGGCTGCGCCGCCACGCGCCCGGCGTCGTGGGGGCGTGGGTCCACCGGGTCGCGCGGGCGCGGGAGACCGAGACCCTGCTGGCCGAGCTCGAGGCGCAGGGACGACTGCTGCACCTGCGTCCGCCCGCCGACGCCCCCGCGGTCTCGCGCACGTCGACCGACCTCGGGCTGCTTGGTGAGGCGCTGCGGATCGGCCACGAGGCCGCCGACCGCGTGCTGGACGCGCTGCCCAGCCGGTCGGCGTGACCCTCAGGCCGCGGCCGCCCCGGTGGTGTCCCAGAGGTCGTGGAACATCGCGATGTTGAGCTCGTAGGCGCGCGTGACCTCCTCGATCACGCGGGCCCGCTCGTCCTCGTCCCAGGGCGCCGCGTCGAGCAGTGCCCGGTAGTGCGCGCGGAAGCGCGGGACCGGGCCGAGCGCGGAGAAGTCGTAGAACGCGGTGCCGCCACCGGTCACGCCGTAGCGGCGCGGGAGCAGGGCGGCCACGGCCTGGCCGCCGGCGACGTCGCCGAGGTATCGGGTGTAGTGGTGCGCGACGAACGCGGCGGGCCGGTCCGCGACCTCGCGGATGCGGTCGGCGTAGCGCAGCGTCGCCGGGAGCGGCTCGGGGTCGGTCACGCCGTAGAAGGCCAGGTCGGCGGCGATGTGCGGGCCGCGGCGCAGCGCGTCGACGACGAACGGGCCCGCGACCGGGTCCTGCGCCATCGCCTCGCCCACGGACTCCAGGGCGTCGTAGACGACCGCGTACTGCTCGACCAGGCGGGCGTAGTCGGCGACCGCGAGGCGCCCGTCGAACAGCGCGTCCATGAACGGCGAGTGGTTGGCCCGCTGGTGGGCCTCGAGCGTCGAGCGTCGGACCGACTGGTGGAACGGGACCGTCTCGGACACCGGCACCTCCTGGTGGGCAGCCCGCGCGCGGGCGGAGCTCGAGCACCGCGTCGTGCTCCGCGAGCGTAGGTCGGGCCGGGGAGCGAGGGAACCGATCACCGATGCGAGGTTTTCCGGCGGCCCGAGGTCGGGCAGAATTGGCGGTGGAGGCTCGAACCCGCGGCCCGTCGTCGTCCCGCGCCCGGAAGGCCCTCCGATGAGCTTCACCGACATCGTCGTCGCGTCCTCCACCGCCCGCCCCGGCTGCCTCGGGGGCCGCGTCCCGTGCGGGCCCGACGCGCTGTTCCTGCTCGTCTACAACGACCCCGAGCACCCGGTCGTGGGCTACGGCACCGGCTGGACGCTCATCGCCTCGGAGGGCAGCGACCGCTGCTGGTCGACCGGGCTCCTCGCCCACGGCGCCGACGCGCGGACCCCGGAGGCCGACGCCCGCGCGGTCGCCGAGCGCGTGCTGGCGACGCAGGGCATCCGGGTCCGGGGGTGGCGCAGCGGCGTGACGGGCGCCCTGCCGATCCGGCGCGCGCAGACCGCCTGAGCGGCCCCGGCCCGGGGAACATCGAGGGTGCGAAGCACCGTCGGAACCCTGGAGGACCACGTGAAGACCGCCACGCTCGGCGCGTTCGAGGTCGGCCGCATCGGCCTGGGCGCGATGGGCATGTCGAGCGCCTACTCGGGCGCCGGCAGCGACGACGACGAGTCGATCCGCACCATCCGGCGTGCGCTCGACCTCGGCGTCACCCTGATCGACACCGCCGAGGTGTACGGGCCCTACGTCAACGAGGAGCTGGTCGGCAAGGCGATCCGGGACCGCCGCGACGAGGTGGTGCTCGCGACGAAGTTCGGGCTGATCTCCCACACCGGCCGGGACGGCGCCGACTCCAGCCCGGAGAGCGTCCACACCGCCGTCGACGGATCGTTGCGCCGCCTCGGCGTCGACCACATCGACCTCTACTACCAGCACCGGGTGGACCCGCGGACGCCGATCGAGGAGACGATCGGGGCGGTCGCCGAGCTCGTCGCCGCGGGCAAGGTCCGGGCCATCGGCCTCTCCGAGGCGTGGGCGGACACGGTCCGCCGGGCCCACGCGGTCCACCCGATCACCGCGGTGCAGTCGGAGTACTCGCTGTGGACGCGGGAGCAGGACGAGCTCCTGCCGGTGCTGCGCGAGCTCGGGATCGGCCTCGTCGCGTACTCGCCGCTCGGGCGTGGCTTCCTCACCGGGCAGGTGCGCTCGATCGACGACCTCGACGAGGACGACATGCGCCGCAGCAACCCGCGCTTCGCCGAGGAGAACTTCCGGCGCAACCTCGAGGCCGCCGACGAGGTCCGGGCGGTCGCGGACGATGCCGGGGCGACCCCCGCGCAGGTCGCGCTCGCCTGGGTGCTCTCGAAGGGCTCGGACATCGTCCCGATCCCGGGGACGAAGCGCGTCTCACGCCTCGAGGAGAACGTCGGGGCGGACGCCGTCGAGCTCACGGCCGATCAGCTGGCGCGCCTCGACGCACTCACGCCCGCCGTCGGGGGGCACCACTCGGAGGCGCAGATGACGCTCATCGAGCGGTGACGTGCAGGGCGTCCGGGCCCGGACACGACAAAGGGGCTGTGGCCTACGGGTATGAGGCGTAGGACCACAGCCCCGGCGGGCCGGGCGCGACACCCTGACGGCGGCGCCCGGCCGGGTTCAGCCGAGTGTCAGAGAGCCTGGACCGAGTCGGCCTGCGGGCCCTTCGAGCCCTGGCTGGACTCGAAGCTCACGCGCTGGTTCTCCTCGAGGGAGCGGAAGCCGCCGCCCTGGATGGCGGAGTAGTGGACGAAGACGTCCTTGCCTCCGTCATCGGGGGCGATGAAGCCGAACCCCTTCTCGGCGTTGAACCACTTGACGGTTCCTTCAGACATCCATCCTCTTTCGGGTCGGACGAGCCGTGGGCAACCTGCCCACGGACGTTGCCCGACACCGGAGCACACGAGGTCACTATCCCTCGTCGTGCGAGCCGGGCCGTTGTCACATGATCCACGGGGCTCAAGCACGCGAGGAAGACGAGACTGCAACGTCCGAAACGCTAGCACGGACGGCTCAGCGCCCCTCCGGCCGCTCGCCGGGCGGGCGCGTCGGGCGCCGTCGGTTCGTCCGCTCGCCACCCGTTCGTGCGTACTGTGGCGAGATGGGAGCTGACGAGCCGGCCACGTCCCACCGGAACGACCGCGCCGCGGCGCTGCGGTCCGCGCTCGAGCTCGCGAGCCACGGCCCCGAGCAGCCGCCGTCGTTCTCCTCCGACGGCGGGGCGACGATCCACGACGCGTGGGGTCGGTCAGCCCGGGTCCAGCCGCTCGGCCAGCGCACCCGGATCAGCCTCACCGCCGAGGACGGGCGCGACGCCGAGGCCGAGGTGGACACCGACACCCTGGTCGACGCGATCGGCCGGCACCGGTCCGCCTACGGCGCGATCGCGGCGGCGCTGGAGCACGAGAACGCGCTGGGCAGCTCGGTCGAGTGACCCCGGACGGCTCACGGACCACCGGCGTCCGCGGCACGTCGGTTCACCCGGGCGGGCGGCGGCTCAGTCGACGTGCTGGGCGATGTTGAAGACGTTGCCGTCGGGCGCCCGGACGAAGAAGCGACGCACACCCCAGGGCTCGGTGGTCAGCGGGTGCACGATCTCGTACCCGCGCCGCTGCGCCTCGGCGAACGCCTCCTCGACGTCGTCGACGCGGATCGTGGCGATCGGGCTCTCCGGGGCGGTGGCGTCCCGGGTCACCACCTGCACGCTCGCCCCCGAGCCCGGCGCCGTGAAGCGGGTGACCCAGTCCATGTTGATGCTCTCGTCGGTCATCCCGAGGTAACCGGCGTAGAAGTCCCGCGCGGTGGCGATGTCCGGCA
>NZ_JBVPVA010000839.1:0-5678 GCF_055612215.1 Actinomycetospora sp.
CTCCGTGGCGGGCGGGACCGGCGCACGGAGGCGTCGGGCGGCGGATGAGGACGCGCGGACAGGGCCGGCGCGGCGGCACGCGCGCGCCGGCTCGTCGGGGGCCTACGGCCCCGTGCGTGCGTGCCCGGGTCGGGGCACGCACGTACGGGGCGTCAGCGGGGAGGTCAGGGACGGGCCGCGACGTACTCGCGGGTCGCCTCGCTCACCTGACCGGCGGGGCGGTCCAGGCCGCTCTGGGTCACCAGGGGCGCGTCCTCCTTGTGGAAGCGCCCCTCCTTCATGATCGCCTGGATCCGGTCGTGGTCCTGGAGCACGGTGATGTCCGCGAGGGGGTCACCGTCGACGAGGATCAGGTCGGCGAGGAACCCGGGCTGGACCTGCCCGAGCTCGTCGGGACGCATCATGATCTCGCCCCCGAGCTTGGTCGCCGAGAGGATCGCCTCCATCGGCGTGAAGCCGAGCAGCTCGACGAAGTGCTCCAGGTCGCGGGCGTAGGTGCCGTGCGGCGTCCAGGCGAAGCCGTAGTCGCCGCCGGGCACGATGCGCACGCCACGGCGGTGCATCTCGCGCAGGCCCTCGATCGCGACCTCGAGCTCCTTCTTGTACCCGACGGCCTCGGCGGCCTCCTGCGGGAACCCGAAGGCCTCGGCCTCGTAGAGCGTCGCGACGAGCCAGTTGATGCCGGGCCCGACCCACACCCAGTCCTTGTTCGCCTCGAGCATGTCCATGCCCTCGGCGTCGGTGAACGAGGCGTGGTAGACGATGTCGACCTTGTTCCGCAGGCACATCTTCACGCTCTCCGCGGAACGGGCGTGGGCGCAGACCCGCTTGCCGCGCCGATGGGCCTCGGCGACGGCGGCGGCCACCTCCTCGTCGGAGAAGTAGGTGTCCTCCGCGCGCATCGTGCCGGTGATCTCCTCACCGGTCATCGACAGCTTGATCTGGTCGACGCCGATGTCGATGAGCTCGCGCACCGCCTTGCGCATGCCCTCGGGCCCGTCGGCGAACTTCGTGATCGACTTGATGATCGCGCCGCCGGTCGTGGCGATCTCGGGGCCGTTGGCGAGATAGTGCGGGCCGGGGATGCGCCCGGCGTTGATGGCGTCGCGGCACACGACGTCGAGGCGCTCCTTCGCCGACGCGGCGCCGAGGCACATGGTGTAGCCCGAGTCGAGGTACTTCTTCGCCGACTCGACGGCGAAGAGCAGGTGCTCCTCCACGGGCATGTGGCCCAGCCCGTCGAGGTCGGCGGAGTTGTTCCACGAGAAGTGGGTGTGCGCGTCGCACAGGCCCGACATGAGGGTGCGGCCACGGCCCTCGACGAGCTGCGCGCCCTCGGCGCGGGCCGGGTCGACGGTGCCGACGGCCGCGATGCGGTCGTCCTCGACGAGGACGTCGCCCGGGTAGGGGTCGGCGCCGGTGGAGTCGAGGATGGAGACGTTGCGGAACAGGACCTTGCTCATGACGGGCTCCTCGTCGTCGAGGCTTTCGCTTGGGGGGATCAGAAGAACTTGAGGAGGTGCTCGGTGACCTCGTGCGGGCGCTCGAGCGCCGTCCAGTGCCCGCAGTCGTCGAGCACGTCGAGGGTGGCGGCGCCGTGGGCGTCGGCGAGGGCGTGGCTGATCTCGGGCTTCCCGACGCCGTCGTCGGCGCCCGTGACCAGCAGCAGGGGCAGGTCGGACGAGACCGGGCCCGGATCGGGTGCGCCCGCGAGCGCCTCGCAGGAGCGGGCGTAGCCCTCCGGGTCCTGGCGCAGCACCAGTTCCCGGACGAAGGCCGCGGTGGCCGGGTGGTCGCGGCGGGTCGCCTCGGCGGTCGCGTTGCCCATGACGGCGTCGGCGATCGCCTCCATCTCGCCGGCGCGGGCCTTGGCCGCGCGGTCGTGCTGGCCCTGCTGGCCGGCCTCGGGCAACGGCGCGGGGACTGCGCCGAGCAGGGCGAGGTGGGAGACCAGCTCGGGGCGGGTGGCGGCGAGCAGCCGGACGGTGATGGTCGCCATCGAGTGGCCGACCACGCGCGCCGGGCCGGCGTCGAGGTTCTTGAGCATGTCGGCGAGGTCGTTGGCGAAGCCCTCGATCGTCAGCCGGCCGCGGACCGCGGTGCGCCCGGAGCCCTCCATGTCGGGCCGGACGACGGTGAACCGCTCGGCGAGTGCGGCGACCTGCGGCTGGTAGAAGTTCGACGTCCCGCCGAGGCCGTGCACCAGCAGCACCACCGGGCCCTCGCCGGTGATCTCGACCGCCAGTTCCTTGCCGTTGACCTTCACGTGCTCGTCCTCCTGGTGGGGTGCGTGGGGGTGGTTCAGCGGATGGTGTTGCGCAGGGCGCCGAGGCCGGTGATGGCGCACTCGACGACGTCGCCGGGCTGCAGGAACCGCGGCGGGTCGAACCCGATCCCGACGCCGGCCGGGGTGCCGGTGGCGATGACGTCGCCCGGCAGGAGCGTGATCCCCGCGGAGATCACCCGGATCAGCTCCGGCACGTCGAAGATCAGGTCCGCGACGGGCGCCTTCTGGCGCGGCTCGCCGTTGACGCTGGAGGAGACCTCGAGGGCGGTGACGTCCCCGACCTCGTCGGCGGTCACGGCCCACGGGCCCATCGGGGCGTGCGTGTCGAGCGACTTGCCGAGCAGCCACTGCTTGTGGTCGCGCTGCACGTCGCGGGCGGTGACGTCGTTGACGATGGTGTAGCCCCAGACGTGCTCCATCGCCTCGTCGCGGGAGATGCCCCGGCCGCCGCGCCCGATGATCACGGCGAGCTCGGCCTCGTAGTCGAGCTCGGCGGTGACCCCGGTGTGGGCCTCGACGTCGTCGTAGGGACCGGTCACGCTCGTCGTGGCCTTGGAGAAGACGATCGGCTTGTCCGGGAGGTCCTCCGACCGCTGCGGGGTGTCGTAGCCCGAGCGGCCGAACTCCGCGACGTGCTCGCGGTAGTTCTTGCCGACGGCGAAGAGGTCCCGGCGTGGCACGGGGAACGGGGCGCGCAGGGTGGCGCCGACGACGCTCGGCAGGTCGCGGGCCTCGGCGACCCGCGGACCGAGGCGGTCCCACTCCTCGACGACGGCGAGCAGCGACCGCTCCCCCACGACCGGGGTCAGGTCGAGCACCCGGGAGTCGTCCTCGGGGGCGACCAACCCCACGGCCTCCGGGCCGTCGGCGGTGAACGTCACCAGCTTCACGGGCTCCCGCTCCTTCCTCGGCGCGCACGCGCACCTCGGCGTCTTACGAACCAATCAAGACCAATCGAGGCGTGTGGTGCCTCACCTCGCGGCCCTTCAGCGACCGTACGTCGAGGCGAATCGCAAGCCAATAGGCACAGCGGCTCGGCATTGGTCTAATATTGGTCGCATGGCCGCACCGGTGACCGCCGCTCCCGTCGTCACCCGCCTGCGCCGGCTGCTCGACGAGGCCGTCGCCGCGGGCACGCTGGGGACCGGCGCGAAGATCCCGACGGAGCGCGCGCTCTGCGAGACGCTGCAGGCCTCGCGCACCGCGATCCGCGCGGCGCTGGGCGAGCTCGAGCGCGAGGGCCGCATCACCCGCCACGTCGGGCGCGGCACCTTCCTCGCCGAGCTCGAGGCCGACCCGGGCCTGCCCCCCGCGGCCCGCGGCGTCCTCCAGACCAGCCCCGCGGAGATCATGGCGACCCGCCTGGTCCTCGAGCCGGAGATCGCGGCCCTCGCGGCCCGGCACGCCACCCAGGCCGACATCGACCACGTGCACCACTGCCTGCGCCGCGGCGACGCGACGGGCACCCACGACGAGTTCGAGGCGTGGGACTCCGCGCTCCACCGCGCCATCGCCGCGGCGGCCCACAACGGCCTGCTGCTGCGCCTGTTCGACACCATGAACGCCGCCCGCGACCTGCCCGTGTGGGGCAGCCTCAAGCGGCGGTCCGCGACCGTGGAGCGGCGCCGCGAGTACGAGCGCTGCCACGGCGAGATCGTGGCCGCGCTGGTCGAGCGCGACCCGGACGCGGCCCGCGAGCACATGCGCGGGCACCTGCTCGACGTGCGGACCAATCTCCTCGGGCCGCACTGAGCCTCACCGCACCGCGGTTCGGGAGCGACCGGGCCGTTCGAGCACATAGAAGCAGCGAGGGCGCCGTGCGCTCCACGTTGCGATCGGACTCGCAGGCGCCGAGCGGACCCCCACGGCTGCCGGTGCAGCCCCCGGGGTCCACTCGACGGGTCGGGCGGCGCCTCAGACGGCGATCCGCCCGCCATCGGCCGGGAGCACGGCCCCGTGGACGAAGCTCGCCTCGTCGGTGGCGAGGAGGGTGATCGCCGCCGCGATCTCCTCGGGCTGCGCGGGTCGCCCGGCGGGGCCGCCGGCGGCCAGCGCGTCAGACCGACGGCATCCTCGACGCGCAGCGGCCGCTCCTCGACCACCTCGACAGTTTCGAGGCCCTCGAACACTGGCGGGACCTGCTCGTCGACCTCCAGGAGCAGCGCCACTGTCAGGGCGGCTGTCCGATCGGCTCGATCGCCGCCGAGCTGGCCGACGACGACCCGGAGGCCCGTGCCGACCTCGCCGCCGGCTTCGAGCGCTGGGAGGCACCGATCCGCGCCGGGCTCGCCCGGATGCGCGACCGGGGAGAGCTCCGCGCCGACACCGACACCGACGCGCTGGCCCTCGCACTGCTCGCCGCTCTGCAAGGGGGCCTGGTGCTGACCCAGACCCGTCGCAGCACCGAGCCGCTGCGCACCGCGCTCGACGCGATGATCGCCCACATCCGCGCGAGCGCTCCGCGCACGTGAACGGATGTGGTCGCCCCGACGACCACAATCGTTCACATGGGGCGGCGCCCCTTCCTGGGACCAGCGGTCCCATGCTGGCCGCCGGAGATCGTGGAACGGTGGGTCCCGGAACCGGATCAGTTCCTGGAACCCCCTCGGGAGCAGCGTGACCACCACCATCCCCATCGGACTCACCGTCGACGGCCGGCACTGCGACCTCGACCTCGACCCGCGCACCACCCTCCTCGACGCCGTGCGCGAGCACCTGGGCAACACCAGCCCGAAGAAGGGCTGCGACCACGGCCAGTGCGGTGCGTGCACCGTGCTCGTCGACGGGCGCCGGGTGCTGTCCTGCCTGACCCTCGCCGTCGCGAAGGACGGCGCCGAGGTCACCACCGCGGACGGGCTCGCCCGCGACGGCGGGCTCCACCCGGTCGCCGAGGCGTTCCTCGCCCACGACGCCTACCAGTGCGGCTACTGCACCCCCGGGCAGGTCTGCTCGGCGGTCGGGCTCCTCGACGAGGCGGACCGTGGCGCGCCGAGCGCGGTCACCGACGATCTGACCGCGGACACGGTGCTCGACCGCGCCGAGATCGCCGAGCGTCTGAGCGGCAACCTGTGCCGCTGCGCCGCCTACACGAACATCGTCAGCGCCGTGGCGGAGGTGGCGTCGCGGTGAGGCCGTTCACCTACACCCGTCCCGACGACGCCGGGGCCGCGGTCGCCGCCGTCGGCGCCGACCCCGACGCCGCGTTCCTGGCCGGCGGCACCAATCTGCTCGACCACCTCAAGCTCGGCGTCGCCACCCCGAGCGCGCTCGTCGACGTCGCCCGGGTGACGAGCACGACGATCACGGAGACGGGCGACAGCGGCCTGACGATCGGCGCCGGTGCGCTGAACAGCGACGTCGCCGCGCACCCCGTCGTGCGGCGCGCCTACCC
>NZ_JBVPVA010000646.1:0-7732 GCF_055612215.1 Actinomycetospora sp.
AGGGGTGGTGGGTCCCGATGCGGGCGGCGCCGGCCAGGGCGGCGGCCAGCGCGATCAGCACGCCCAGACCCGCGAACCCGCTGGCGAGACCGACGCCGGCCCCGAGGGCGCCGACCACGAGCGGGCCGCCGGCGTCACCAAGCTCCCGACCGATCTCGGCGGCGCCCATGGTCTGTCCCAGGCGCTCGGGCGCGCTGACGCCGGCCAGCGCGGCGAAGGCCACTGGTGTCACCACAGCGGTGCCGAGCCCGATGAGCACGGCGGCGACTAGCAGCCCGGCCAGGTTCGCCAGCAGCGCGGGGACTCCGAGGCCTACAGCGGCAGCCAGGAGCCCGATGGTCAAGGCGCTGCGGTCGCTGACCCGCCCGGTGTCTCGGACCCGGCCCACGACTGGCTGGCTCAGCGCTGCGGTGGCGGCCAGCACCGACACCGCTGCCCCGGTCGCGATCGGGCCCAGGCCGGCGCCGCCGCCGACGACGGGCAGGAAGCCGACCCCGGCGGCCAGCGCCGCGGTCGCGGCCCCGAGGGCAACGGTGGGGGCTAGGAAGCTCCGGTCGCTGAGCCGTCGGGCCAGGTCGATCACGGTCTGGCGACCACGGGCCAGGGCCGGCAGCCGGGGCACCGACACCGCGGCCCATCCGGCCACCACGACGGCCAGGACGGTCAGCACCACGAACAGCAGCCGGTAGCCACCGACGTTGACCAGGACTCCGCCGAGCAGCGGGCCCAGGGTGTAGCCCAGGCCCTTCCAGGCCCCGTAGGAGCCGAAGGCCCGGCCTCGGCGCCGGTCCGGAGCGATACGGGCGATCATGGCCCCGGCGGCGGGCGAGAACGCAGCGGCCGCGGCCCCCTGGGCGAAGCGGGCCAGCCCGAGCCCGGCCGGGTTGCCCACCACCACGTAGAGCGCCGAGGCCACGGCGAAGCCGACCAGTCCGCCGAGCAGGACCGGTCGCGGCCCGATGCGGTCAGCCAGTGCCCCGAACACCGGCTTGAGCAGGACCTCGGCGCCGTCATAGAGCGCCAGCAACACGCCGAGGGTCAGCAGGTGCGTGGCGAGACCTTCGGGTGAGGTGGCCCCGAGGTTGGCAGCGATGCTGTGGGCGCCGAAGGCGGTGACGAAGCCGGCGGCGAATAGCGGCCGGATGACCGCCATCTCACCGGAGCCGGTCGGCTCGATCGGTTTACTCATCGCTCGACGTGTCGGCGGCGTCGGCCCTGCTGCGATGGCGGCGGAAACGCCACACCACCAGAGCCACCACGACGATGACGGCCACGCCGATCGCGGCACCCCGCCCCACCGTGGCCTCCACGGCGGCGTAGGAGTTGCCGGCCAGGTAGCCGAGCAGCACGACACCGGCGCCCCAGACCACGCCACCGGCGGCGTTGTAGGCCAGGAACTTCAGATAGCGCATCCCGGCAGTACCGGCCAGGGCGGGCATCACCGCCCGGAAGAAGGCCACGAACCGGCCCAGGAACACCGCAGTCCCGCCCCGGCGGGCCAGGAACTCCCGAGCCCGATCCAGGCGCTCCCGTCGACCTCGCAGCATCCGGCTCTCCACGAGCCGCGGGCCCAGCTGGCGGCCGACCTCGTAACCCACACTGTCGCCGACGATCGCTGCGGCCACCACGGTGGCCATCATCACGGGCAGGGACGCCCCGCCCAGGCTGGCGGCGACTCCGCCCAGCACCGCCGCCGTCTCGCCCGGCACGACGAAACCCACGAACAGGGCGTCCTCGACGAAGACCACGGCGCCGACCAGGACGTAGAGCAGCGGTCCATGGACCGAGAGCAGGCCGTCCAGCAGCCCGGTCACCGTGTGGTCCCTGGTGGCGAGGCGAGCACCAGTGGGCACAGTCGCCGGAACCGGGTGGCCGTCTCGACGAGTCGAGTCACTCCGGTGTGAGCGACCAGGTAGACCACCAGCGCCACCGCGGCTCCGAGTGCGAGCCCGACGAGCACATCGCCGGGATAGTGGGCAGCGACGTAGACCCGGGCGAAGGCCATCACCAGCGCCGCCACGGTGGTTAGGACGGCCAGACCTCGGGACACGAACACCAGGCCTAGCGCCACCGACCCGGCCATCACGGCATGGTCGGAAGGAAAGGAGAAGTCAGCGCTGCGGCTGACCAGGACCAGCGCCCCCGGGTGCGTGGTGTAGGGACGGGCCTCGTGCACGGCGTTGACGATGGGCTGGTTGATCGCCACCGCCGCCGGCGTGGCCACCACCGCACAGATCACGGCCGCCACTGGTTCGGGGCGGCTGCTGTGCCGGGCCACCCACCAGCCCGCCACCAGCAGCAGCCCGAACAGCGCCACCCCGTAATCGGCATAACCAAGCAGCACCGGGTGCAGCCACGGCGTCGCCCGAGCCAGCGCATTGACCTGCTCGAACAACCAGTAGTTCATCCCTTGACCGCCTCCCGGCGCCGCAGCAACTACCCCTCGACGCAGTACAGGCCAAGATACTACCATCTCGGTAGTAGACGACGGAGAGGGTGGACCAGGCGTGGAAGCCGGACGGCGACAGCGAGGGGCCCTCGAACATGAAGTCGTCGCCGTCCTGGTCGAACACAGCGACCCCATGACGCCAGGCGAGGTCCGAGACGCCCTCGGCGCCGACCTCGCCTACACCACGGTCATGACCACCCTGGCCCGACTGTCGGACAAGGGCGTCGTCACCCGCCACCGTGTCGGTCGAGCCTTCGCATACCGAGCCGTGGTCGACGAGGACGAGATCGCCGCCCGCAAGATGCAGCGACTCCTCGACACCCGTGACGACCGGGCCGCGGTGCTGACCCGCTTCGTGGGGACCCTCTCCGACGACGACGAACGCCTGCTCGCCGAACTGCTGCACCGCACCGATCCCGGAGCGGCCACGCCATGACGACCGCTGCGCTGATCGCCCTGGTGGTATCGCTGGTCTTCGCGCCACCGCCCCCGGCCTCGGCCGGCGCCTGCCGCCGGCCCTGGCCACTCGGACCCTGGTCACCGGCAGCGTTGTCGTCACCGCATCCACGATCTTCGTGCTCGCCGTGGTTGCCTTCACCTGGATCGGCCAGCTCCCCGAAGTCGCCGCCCTCGGGCCGTGGTCCAGCAGTGCCCTTCACCGCGACAGCCCCATCCCGGCCAGCGCCGCGGTCGGGTCAGGACTGTTGCTCGGCGTACTCGCTGCTCTGCTTATCCGGGGCGTCCTACGACGTGGCCAAGCCCTCCTCGAGGTGCATCGCAGCTGTCGCCACCTGCCCGGGGACCGCTCGCTCGTCGTGGTCAGGACCGACCGCCTCGACGCCTTCACCACCCCCGAGCCACGAGGCCGCATCGTGGTCACGACCGGCCTGCTCGACGCCCTCGAGCCCGTCGAACGCCGGGTCGTTCTGGCCCATGAGGCCTCCCACCTCCAACATCGTCACCCGTGGTGGGTCCTCGCCGCCGACCTCGCCGCCGCCGTCAACCCCCTGCTCGTGGCCACCGCCCGCACGGTGGGCCATTGCGTCGAGCGGTGGGCCGATGAAGACGCCGCCGCATCGGTCGCCGAACGCCCCCAAGCCGCCCGGGCCCTGGCTCGCACCGCCCTGCTCATGCATCGGCACCGAATCGCCAGAACATCCAGAGCTCTCGGCGTCATGACCGCCGACGTCCCCGGGCGAGTTCAGGCCCTCCTCGACCCGCCGCCCCGTCGCCGGCCCGCAACGGTGGCGGCCCTCGTCGGCCTCGTTCTTGCTTGCGCGCTCGCCGCCGGTGCCGTGCAACACCTCGGCGAGCGACTCTTCGAACACGCCGGAGCCGGAGCATCCAACCAACACCCCGTCCGCACCGCCGCACCGGCGCCAGCCAGCGGTCGTCCCATTCTGACTGGATCCTTTCGGGCCCAGCGACGCCCAGAGACCGACGTTGATCCTTGGAGGATCGATTGACATCGGCTGCAGCGCTGGGCCGATGAGGGTCTTGCGAGGTGCTGGGGATCGCCCCGTCGCACCCGCGTCGTCAGACGGCACCTCGTTGCCGGGCGCACGATCAGGTTGACTTCCCGGCTTCGTTAGGTGAGCCTGCCCTTGCCCGACGCAGGTCGTGCCGGGCGCGCACTTAAGGGGCGGCACATGAGCGAGGGGCAGATTCTGCTGCTCGGGTTCATCGCGGGAGTGACCATCCTGCTGGGCCTGCCGCTGGGTCGGCTGCGGGCCCCGGCCGCGCGCACCCGCGTGTTCCTCAACGCCACCGCGGTCGGAATCCTGGTGTTCCTGCTCTGGGATGTGCTCTCCCATGCCTTCGAGCCGGTCGACTCCGCGCTGGGCGCGTTGCACCAAGGCGCCGGCGGCTTGGGTCCGGTGTTCGGGTTCGGGGTGTTGTTCCTGGTCGGGCTCGGGGTCGGGTTCGGCGCCCTGGTCGGCTACGAGAGCTGGCTGCAGCACCGCCCGAACCAGCTCAATCGCGAGAGCTCGGCGAATGCGTCCGGGACGGGTGGCCCGGGGGCGATGGCGGTGACCGAGACCCCGACCCGGTCTCGGGGATGGTCGCCGGCGCGGCGGTTGGCGTTGCTGATCGCGGTCGGGATCGGGTTGCACAACTTTGGGGAAGGCCTGGCGATCGGCGGCTCCGCCGCCGGCGGCGAGATCGGGCTGGCCGTGCTGCTGGTGATCGGGTTCGCGCTGCACAACGGCACCGAAGGGTTCGGCATCGTCGCGCCGCTGGTTGCCGACGGCGAACGACCCAGCTGGGGGTTCCTGCTGGCCATGGGTCTGATCGGCGGTGGTCCGACCTTCATGGGCACGGCCATCGGGGCCCAATTCACCAGCGACACGCTCAGTGTGGTGTTCCTGACCCTGGCCGCCGGCTCAATCCTCTACGTCGTGCTGCAACTGGTCATGCTGGCCGGCAGGTCCCCCAACCACCGCCCGCTCTACGCCGGGGTCCTGCTCGGCCTGGTCGTCGGGTTCGTCACCGACATGATCGTCACCGCCGGCGGTGCCTGACCAACCAAGGCCCAACCGTTCCGGAGCCTCGCGATCGGGCCCTCGACAACCCCACGCACCCCTGAGCTCGTCCGCCAGCCTGGCCCCGATGCGGGGCGGCTGACGTCGAGCCGACTCATCGGGCGGTTGCTAACGGTCCGTCCGAGTCCTTGGGCGGAGGCCACGTGAGCGGTGAACCGTCCGGATAGTCGTCCGAGAGCGCAGCCGTGGCTGCGGCGAACAGACAAGAGAGCGTGCCCCGGTTCGTCAGACAACCCTCATGGCCCAACGGCGCCGCCAAGGCGTGTATCGCCCTGACCATTCCATGGCGGTCGGCCGTACAAGGTTCGTAGGTGTGTCTCCCGATCGTCTCCGCAAGACTGGACGACACATCGGTCTGCGAGAGAAGTACCGCTGACCGTAGCTGCGCTCCTACAGCTGCGACGGCCAGCGGTCATCGACCTACGGAGCTCGGCATTGCGCTCGTCACGCCACCCGTCGTCGGCGTCGCGGGGGGCGTCCCGCGCCTGACCGAGGCCGACATAGCCCGGGTGCGCGTGCGTCTCGACGAGGCCAAGGCAACCAGGCACGGGACAACACGACCGGCGGTTCCGCCGTGGGCGCCTAA
This sequence comes from Actinomycetospora sp., assembly GCF_055612215.1. Classification (NCBI taxonomy): domain Bacteria; kingdom Bacillati; phylum Actinomycetota; class Actinomycetes; order Pseudonocardiales; family Pseudonocardiaceae; genus Actinomycetospora; species Actinomycetospora sp. Next base: position 5,579 of record NZ_JBVPVA010000646.1, read on the forward strand.
GGGTGGCCGGTGGGGTTGGCCTGCGCAGACGGCGTGGGGCGTCGAGAGGTGGGCACGCCAGGACATGGGTCAGGACCACCATCACGGCGTCTCAAGCCGCCTGCTGCCCATTCGCGCGCGGTGATCAGCGATCGCCCGCACGATCGGCGAGCGCGAAGAACTCCTGCCGGGACCGGGCGTCGTCGCGCAGCACGCCGCGAACGGCGGAGGTGACGGTGTCCGCGCCGCGGGCCTGGGCGCCCCGCAGGGTCATGCAGGAGGGTTCGGCCTCGACGACGACGCCGACGCCCTTCGGCTCCAGGTGCTCGGCGAGCCAGTCGGCGATCTGGACCGTCATCCGCTCCTGGACCTGCGGACGGCACGCGAAGTGCTCCACCACCCGGGCCAGCTTCGACAGCGAACTGCCCTAACTGTCGCCACGACGGTCCCTGAGGACACAGCAGCGCTTCCGCGACGCCTCCCGTTAGCGCTTCGCGCTCAAGATCTAGACTCAGTGGTCGTTCGAGGGCGCATGATCCCGGCGCCCCCAGCAGCCGGAGTGCGTGCTCACGGCACACCGAGCAACTGGTTCTTGATCGCATCGGCTCGCCAGGCCTGGAATTGTTCGTGGCTCCAGCCGCGGAGATGGACCATCGAGTTGTAGAGCGTGCCGTCGTTGAGGATCCACACGAGGTCGATGGCGGTCTCGGGGTCGAGGCCGTCGCGGAGCTCGCCGACGGCGAGCACGGCGTCAACCACCATCCGCGCGGCTCGGTGTCGTTGACCCTGGATCTCGTTCCAGAGCGCGCGGGCGTCGGCGTCGGCACCGGCGGCACCCCGAACGGCTTCGGACAAGCCCGCGATGCGGGCGCTGATCGGCCCGGCGTGGGCGATGTAGGCCTCGAGCACCGCGCTCGGGGTCGGCTGGTCGCGGAACGAGCCGGTGGTGGCGCGCGCGGGGATCGGGGTGGGGTCGTCGTCCCCGGCGATGGTGGCGTCGTAGGCCTGCTTGAGCAGTAGGGCCTTTGGCCCGACCGCGCTGGACACGGTGGCCCTGCTGACCCCTGCCTCGCGGGCGATGTCGGCGATGGAGGTTCCGACATAACCCTGCTCGGCGAACAACCGGGCGGCGGCGCGCAGGACTGTCCAGCGGGTGGTCCGGGCCTGTTGCGCCCGCAACGGCGAGGTGTAGGCCCGTTTGGCGGCTGCCTCCTTATTCATTGGTCGCTAGCATAGCGGATTGATCCCGCTGTACGAGGAGGAGCAGCCATGGACGCGACCGAACTGACCGGTCAAGTCTTCCGGGTGCTCGAGACCGGCGACGCCGACCTGGCCGAAAGGGTCTTCGCCTCGGACTACGTGAACTACGCAGCGGCGGTGTCACCCGCGGCCTGTCGGCTTCCCGGTCCCGCTGCGGCCCTCGCGACCGGGGCCTGGCTCAGGTCGGCCTACAGCGACCTGCGCTACTCGGTGCTCGACGTGGCCGAGCACGGCGACCAGGTGTGGAGCAGGGTGCGGATGTCGGGACGGCACACGGGCCCGTTCGTCCGCTTCCGGGACGATCGTGTCGACCAGGTGCTCCCGCCGACCGGTCGCGAGATCGACGTGGAGCACTTCCACGTCCTGACCCGGCGCGACGGCCAGGTCGTGGCACACGAGGCGCTGCGGGACGACCTCGCGATGATCCGCCAGCTCGGAGTGCTGCCACCGAATCCCCGCGCCATCGCTCGGATCGCGGCGTGGCGGGTCACCGGTCGGGCGGCTCGGGCGGCTCACGCGGCCGTCAGGTTCGCGAACGACGCCGCGGCTGGAGTAGCGGTGCGCTGACCGACCGTCCCCCGGGCATCGGGTTCTCGTGTTGGGCGGTCTGGTGGAACACGGAGATCGCCGCGAGGTGGCCGCGCACCGTCCCGGGCCGCATCCCGTCCCGCTTCTGCACCTGCCCGGCGACGACACTGCCGGACGGATCAGCGGGGGTGGCGGAGCGTGGGGCGAGGTCGACGAGGAACCGCGCCACAGTCAGCGGATCCGTCGGCAGCGCCCGCTCCCCCGCCTCCACGCACCACGTCTCGCGTCAGTTTCCGAAGTCGGCTGCACGGATTCCCGAAGTGGGATGCACAGGCGCCGGCCGCGCCCCCAGGCTCGAGACGAGCGATGCCGCGATATTCCGCGTTA
>NZ_JBVPVA010000976.1:0-3472 GCF_055612215.1 Actinomycetospora sp.
GACCGCGACGACGACGGCGTCGGCCGCGGCGCGCAGCGTGCGCTCGGCCTCCTCCACCGCGACCTGCTCGGGCAGGGTGCGACGCCGAGCTCTCCCGCGCCGAGACGGTCACGGTGGCCCCGGGCAGCGCGCGGCGCAGGACCGCGGCGGCCTGGGCGCACCAGGGGTGCTCCGAGGCCCAGTGGGCGACGTCGACGAGCGCCGGCGCACCCGGGCGCTGCAGGTGCTCGTCGGCGGGGTGGTGGCGCAGGTCGGCGGTCACGTAGGCGTCGACCCCGGCCTCACGGGCCAGGCCGAGCATCGAGTCGCCCGCCCCGCCGGAGAGGGCGACCCGGTGGATGGTGCGGTCCGGGTCGCCGGCGCCGCGCACCCCCCACGCCGTCGGGGGCAGGGCGTCCGCGACGCGGTCGACGAAGGCCGCGAAGGGTTCCGGGGTCGGGAGGTGGCCGACGCGGCCGATCCCGACACCACCGTCGCCCTCCGGAGCGAGCGGGCGCTCGACGACGACGCCGAGCGCGTCCGCCAGGGCGTCGGACACCCCGGGCGAGGCGGCGTCGGCGTTGGTGTGGGCCGCGAACAGCGCGCACCCGGCCCGGATCAGCCGGTGCACCACCGAGCCCTTGGGCTCGTCGGCCGGCACCCCGTGCACCCCGCGCAGCAGCAGCGGGTGGTGGGTGACGAGCAGGTCCGCCCCGGCGGCGAGGGCCTCGTCCACCACGGCCGGGGCCGGGTCGACCGCGACGACGACGTGGCGCGCGGGCTCCTCGGGGTCCCCGCAGACCAGGCCCACGGCGTCCCAGTCCTGCGCCAGGTCGGGCGGGTAGGCGGCCTCGAGCGCGGCGATCGCGGCGGCGACGGATGCGTCCATGGTGGAAGCCATTGTGGTCCACCCCCGCCCCGGGGCGGACGGGCGGCCGGGGCGGTCGAGGACGATGGGCGGGTGTCGGACCTCGTGCGCGTCGTGACCGTCTGTTCCGGGAACATCTGCCGCTCCCCCATGGCCGAGAAGGTCCTCCGCGCGGCGCTGGCCGACGCCGGCCTGGCCGACCGCGTGGCGGTCACCAGCGTGGGCGTGGGGCCGTGGCACGTCGGTGAGCCGATGGACGGTCGCGCCGCGGAGACCCTCGCCGCCCGCGGGCTGGACACCGAGCACGTCGCGCGGCAGATCGACGCCGAGGCCCTCGACGCCGACCTGCTCCTGGCCGCGACCGTCGACCACGTCCGCGACCTGCGCCGCGCCGGCGTTCCCGCCGACCGCATCCGCCTGCTGCGCGCCTTCGACCCCGACGCGCCCGAGGCCGCCGAGATCCCCGACCCCTACTACGGCGGGCCCGACGGCTTCGAGGAGGTGCTGGCCATGATCGAGGCGGCCGCGCCCGGCGTCGTCGACTGGGTGCGGGAGCAGGGGTGAGCGGCGCCGCCGAGGCCGTCACGCGCCTGGCCGGGGCCACGGTCGTCGGGACCCGCTCGCTCGGCTCGGTGACCCGCTGCGTGCTCGACGACGGCCGGGAGGTGGTCGCCAAGACCGCCGCGCCCACCGCCGTCGCCGCCGAGGCCTCGGGCCTGCGCTGGCTGGCCGTCCCGGACGGCCCCGGGGTGCCCGAGGTGCTGGGCGTCGACGACTCGTGGCTGGTCAGCGCGGCGGTCGGCGAGGGCCGCGCCTTGCGGGAGACGGCCGAGGCGTTCGGACGCGGGCTCGCGGTCCTGCACGCGGCGGGCGCGCCGGCGTTCGGCGCTCCCCCGCCCGACGGCCCGGCGGACGCCTGGATCGGCGACGCCCCGATGCGCAACGATCCCGCGCCCGAGGGCACCCGCTGGATCGACTGGTACGTCGGGGCTCGCGTCCTGCCCTACGTCCGGCTCGCGGTCGACCGCGGCGGGATGTCGTCGTCACAGGCCGCGCAGGTGGAGGACGGGTGCGCACGGCTGACCGGGCCCGGCGCCGACGTCGGGCCGGACGAGCCGCCCGCGCGCCTGCACGGGGACCTGTGGAGCGGGAACGTGCTGTGGGGCGACGGCCGCGGCTGGGTGATCGACCCCGCCGCGCACGGCGGGCACCGCGAGACCGACCTCGCGATGCTCGCGCTGTTCGGCTGCCCGGAGCTCGACTCCGTGCTGGCGGCCTACGACGAGGCCGCGCCGCTCGCCGAGGGCTGGCGGCGCCGGGTGGGTCTGCACCAGCTCTTCCCGCTGCTCGTGCACGCGGCCCTGTTCGGCGGGGGCTATGCCCGGAGTGCCTGTGAACGGATGTCGTCGCTCTAGCGACGAACATCGTCCACATGGCCGGAGGCCATACTGGAGGCGTGCGGTTCCTGCTCCGACCCGGGTGGATCGCCCTGACGCTGGCGGTGCTCGCCTTCGCGTTCGGGTGCTACTACGCGCTGGCCCCGTGGCAGTTCCACCGCAGCGCGGAGCGCGACGGCAACAACGCCGCCCTCGTCCGGGCCGTGTCCACCCCGCCGGTGCCCCGCGGCACGCTCGTGGCCCCCGGCACCGAGCCCGGGCCGGCCGCCGCGTGGCGCCAGGTCGTGGTCACCGGGACCTACGAGCCCTCCGGCGAGGTCCTCGCCCGCCTGCGCTCCGTGGACAGCAGCGCCGCGAGCGAGATCCTCACCCCGCTGCGCACCACCGAGGGCGAGACCCTGCTCGTCGACCGTGGCTACGTCCGGCCGCTCAACGGCGAGACGCTCCCGCCGATCGCTCCGGCTCCCAGCGGGCCGGTGACCGTGGTCGGGTACCAGCTCCCCGACGAGTCGGCGACCGACCGCGCCCCCATCACCGAGGGTGGGTACCGCCAGGTCTACGCGGTGAATGCCGCTGCGATCGGCCGGCTGGTCGGCCTCCCCCTCGCGCCGGGCTACGTCCAGCTCCTCCCGGGCCAGCCCGGCGTCGTCACGGCCGTCCCGCTGCCCCCGCCGGACCCCAACTCGTCCTACTCCTATGCCTGGCAGTGGCTGATCTTCGGCGTCATGGCCCTCGGCGGGTGGGTGTACTTCGTGCGCCTGGAGTACCTCACGCGCCGCGCCGAGGCCGAGGGGTCCGACGAGGAGCCGGGGCCGGGGCCTGACGACGCTCCGCCCGCGCCGTCGCCGGACCGCGCCGGACGTGACGCCCCGGCCGAGCCGCCGCCGGCGCCCCGGAGCCGCTCGCGGGCCGACGTCCTCGCCGACCGCTACGGCCGCTGAGCACCGTCCCCGCTCCGCCACGCCCGCCGCACCGGCCGCCCGTGATCAACAGCACGTCAGGCAGGCCCGAGCGCCCCAGAAGCTGCCTCCAGTGCCCCTGATCAGCGCGGTGCGCGGCGTCGAGCCCCCTGTCGATGATCATCAGCACCTGAAGCAGGTCGAGTAGCGGGCGGATTCAAGGGTCTGTCGCAACACCCTGTCTGGGAGCGGGTGTGTGATGGCGGGTGCGGTGTCGCGGTCGCGGGTGCGGGAGTTCTGGCGGGCGCGGTTGCGGGGTCTGGATCATG
>NZ_JBVPVA010000990.1:0-6324 GCF_055612215.1 Actinomycetospora sp.
GTCGGCGTAGCCGCGGGCGGCCTTGCCGTGGTCGGCGAGCATCTGGCGCCGCTCCTCGTCGGGCAGCAGGTACCAGTCCAGCGAGCGGACGAACGGGTAGAGGCAGAGGTAGCCGCGGGGCTCCTCGCCGGCGATGAACGCGGGCAGGTGGCTCTTGTTGAACTCGGCCGGGCGGTGCAGCGCGGTGTTCGACCACACCGGCGTCGACGCCCGCCCGAGCGCGGTGCGCCGCAGCGCGGTGTAGGTGGCCTGCAGCGACTCGACGTCGGGCGCGTGGGTCCACACCATCCAGTCGGCGTCGGCCCGCATGCCGGCGAGGTCGTACACGCCGCGGACGACGACGCCCTTGGCCTCCTGCTCGTCGACCGCGGCGGCGAACTCCTCGGCGGCCGCGCGACGGTCGTCGGGGAGGCGCGCCTGGTCGGTGCGGAAGACCGACCACATGGCGTAGCGCAGCGTCGAGTTCAGCTCGTCGTAGTTCAGCCTGGCCACGCCGACCATGGTGCCACGGCGGTCGGACGGCGGCCCCGGACCGCCGGGCCCCGGGCCCCCGTCGCGAGGGGACGGTTCGGTCGCTCTACCGGCACGAGGGTTCCCCTCGCGCGGGTCGGCCACCGTCAAGCCCGCGCGCGAGGGGAGGATTCGGTCGCTCTAGCGGCGCGAAGGCTCCCCTCGCGCCGCGCGCGTCCTCAGGTGCTCGACGACCCGCTCGGCGGCCGCGTCCCCGGTCGCCAGGCAGGCCGGCACCCCCACCCCGTGCAGGGCCGCTCCCGCCACGGCGAGACCCGGCTCCGCCGCCACAGCCCGCTCGATCGCCGCGACGCGGTCGTCGTGCCCGACCCCATACTGCGGCAGCCCGCCACCCCACCGCGCCACGACCGTCTCCAGCGGCTCGGCGTCGAGCCCGAGCAGCGCCGCGAGGTCGGAGCGCACGGCGGCCACCAGCTCGTCGTCGTCGCGGTCCAGCGACACGGTGTCGCCGAAGCGCCCGACCGAGGCCCGGAGCACGAGGGCCGCGTCGGTGGCCAGGTGCGGCCACTTCACCGACGACACCGTGACCGCCTTGATCGTCCACGGGGTTCCGTCCGGGCGCCGCTCCCCCGACCCGATGAGCACCCCGGAGCGGGCGCCGAGGTCGGTGCCCGGCGGCACGGCGAGCGCGACGACGGCGCTGGAGGCCAGCTCGATGCCCGCCGCGGCCCGGGCCGCGGCGGGCGCGACGTCGGCGAGCAGGCGGCGCAGGCCCGGGGCGGGCACGGCGAGCACCGCCGCGTCGGCGTCGAGGACCTCCTCCCCCGCCGGGCCGGACGCGGTCACCCGCCAGCCCTCGGTGGTGCGGTGCACCCGCGTGACGGTGCGGGCCAGGCGGACCTCGGCCCGGGCGGCGACGGCGAGCGCGACCGGGAGGTCCGCGAGCCCGCCGCGCAGGGTGCCGAAGACGGGGGCGGGCGCGGTGCCGTCCGGCGGGGCTGCAGCGGGAGCCGCATCGAGCGCGTCGGCCGCGGCCGCGCGCAGCGAGGGCGCCCCCCGGTCCAGCGCGGCGGCCAGGGCGGGCACGGTCGCCCGGACGCCGAGCGCGTCGGCGCGCCCCGAGTAGACCCCGCCGAGGAGCGGGTCGACGAGCCGCTCGGCCACCTCGTCGCCGAAACGGGCCCGCACCAGGCCGCCCACCGAGTCGTCGCCGGCCCAGTGCGGGGGGCCGAGCGCCTCCTCCGCCTCCAGGGCGGCGCGCCCGGCCGGGGAGAGGAGGTCGGCGACGGCGGGCGGGTCGGCCGGGACGCCCATGACGGTCCGCCGCGGCATGGCGTGGCTGACCCCGCCCGCGCGGATCGCGGAGGACGCCGCCGACGGGTGCACGATCTCGTCGACGAGCCCGAGCTCGGTCAGGCGCTCGGCGGCCTCGGGCCGGCGGGCGAGGAACGCCTCGGCCCCGACGTCGACGCGCACACCCGCGAGGTCGACCGCGGCGAGCTTGCCCCCGAGCACCCGCGCGGACTCCAGCACGGTGATCACGGCGTCGTCGCCGAGCCGCGTGCGCAGCCGGTGCGCCGCGGCGAGCCCGCTGACCCCGCCGCCCACGACGACGACCCGCGCCGCACCCGGCGTCGGGCCCTCCGTCGCGCTCACCCGACCGGGAGGGCGTGCACCAGGTCGACGACGCGGGCGAGCGCGTCGGGATCGGTCTCGGGCAGCACGCCGTGCCCGAGGTTGACGACGTGGCCGGGGGCCGCGCGGCCCTCGTCGACGATGCGGCGGACCTCGCGCTCGACGACGTCGGGGCCCGCGAACAGCACGGCGGGGTCGAGGTTGCCCTGCAGCGCGCGGTCCGGGCCGACGCGGCGGGTCGCCTCGTCGAGCGGCACCCGCCAGTCGACCCCGACGACGTCGGCGCCCGCCTCGCCCATCGCCGTCAGCAGCTCGCCCGTGCCCACCCCGAAGTGCGTGCGCGGCACGCCCGCGTCCGCCAGGCCCGCGAGGACCTTCGCGGAGTGCGGCATGACCAGCGCGCGGTAGTCGCGCTCGGAGAGGGCCCCGGCCCAGGAGTCGAAGAGCTGCACCGCGTCGACCCCGGCGTCGATCTGCGCGCGCAGGAAGGTCAGCGCGAGGTCGGCGAGCCGGTCGAGCAGCGCGTGCCACGTGTCGGGCTCCGCGTGCATCAGGGCCTTGGTCCGCTCGTGGTTGCGGCTCGGGCCCCCCTCGACGAGGTAGGAGGCGAGCGTGAACGGCGCGCCCGCGAACCCGATGAGCGGGGTGTCGCCGAGCTCGCCGACCAGCAGGCGGACCGCGTCGGCCACCGGCGCCACGGCCTCGGGGTCGAGCCGCGGCAGGGCCGCGACGTCGGCGGCGCTGCGCACCGGGGACTCGATGACCGGGCCGGTGCCCGCGACGATCTCCACGCCGACGCCGGCGACCTTGAGGGGCACGACGATGTCGGAGAAGAGGACCGCGGCGTCGACGCCGTAGCGGCGCACGGGCTGCAGCGTGATCTCGCAGGCCAGGTCCGGCGTCAGGCAGGACTCGAGCATGCCGGTGCCCTGGCGCACCCGGCGGTACTCCGGCAGCGACCGCCCGGCCTGGCGCATGAACCAGACGGGCAGGTGGCCCGGGCGCTCGCCCCGCGCGGCGGCGAGGTAGGCGGAGCCGGGGAGGTCTCGTCGGCCCGGACCCGTCGGGCCGCTCGACCCGGCGACCGTGCTCGAGGTCGGCGCACTCATGGTGCCGTCCAGTGTGCCATTCGGGCCGATGGCCCTCGTGCGTGCGCTTCGTGCCCCAGCACGGACACGCCCGCACGAGGGGCCGAGCCCCGACGCGGCGCGTCGGTACTGCCGCGCGTGTCGCGAGCCACCTACGCTGCGTGAGGTGACCGCCGCCGCGACCGCCCCCGAGACGTTCCGGAGGGCTGTGGAGTCGCTGGCCGCGCTGCGCACCCGTCCCGAGATCGAGCTGCGCGACATGCGCCCACCGCAGCGCCTCGCGCCCTGGTCGGCCGCCTGGAGCGCCGAGGTGGTGTCCCCGGCCGACCCCTCCGGGGCCGAGCCCGACGTGCTGGTCACCGGCCGCCTGGTGCTGCTGCACGACCCCGACGGCCAGGAGGCGTGGGACGGCACGCTGCGGCTGGTGACGTTCGTGCGCGCTGAGCTCGACCCCGAGCACGCGAACGACCCGCTGCTGCCCGAGGTCGCCTGGTCCTGGCTGACCGGTGCGCTGGAGGAGAGCGGGGCCGACTCCACCGCGGTCGGCGGGACCGTCACCCAGACCTCCTCGGTGCGCTTCGGCGACATCTCCGGGCCCTCCCACGTCACCGACCTCGAACTGCGCGCGTCGTGGACACCGGTGCTGGGCGAGGACCCGGCGGCGGTCGACCTCACCGAGCACGGCACCGCGTTCACGACGGTGCTGGCGACGGCGGCCGGGCTCCCGCCGGTGGGCGTCGCGAGCCTCGCCGCGCACCGTCCGGGCTGACCCCCCGGGCGCCCGGGTGCCCGGCACGCCCGACACGCCCGGGCCACCGGGGCACCTCGGGCTCCCTCACCCACGCCGGAGGTCGGGGAGCCGGTGCGGCGCCGCCGGCGGCCCGGTCGGGTCCGCAGTGCCTCGCACGGGCGGGCCGGGCAGCGTGCATCCCGGATCGTTCCCGACGGAGACACCACGGTTCCCGACGTCTCGCCGCGAAGCGGTTCGCGGTCGTTTTCGACCTTGCATTTCCCGGTACCACTGGTGCCGACGGGAGCCCTTTTCGCAGGCCACGGCACCGCGTGTACGCATCGGCCCGTCCCCGCCGCGCTTCGCCTCCGCGGGGGAACGGCGGGCCGCGAACGGGCCACGATGCCGCCGCCGAACGTCGTCGGGCTACTACGGCTGACCTTGACCGGAGAATGCGTCGAACGTCGCAACCGCCGTCCGGCGAACGGCCGCATTGTGTACGTACCGTCACAGTGACTACACACTGTGTCACGACGAGCTGACGGAGCGTCGCGCCGCGACACCACGGAGTGACCACGACGCCGTTCCGGGGGAAACTCCACCGAGCGAAGTTGGCCCTAATGCTCTCGTTAACTCGCCAGGGGGGATATGTTCTTCCGCGACGCACTTCCTCGGCCGTTCGGCGGCGCGGTCGGAGACCGGGGGATCCAGGTGCGTCTTGTCGGGGGGCAAGACCGACTCCAGGGAGGTAGTTGACGTGGCTACCGTGGGCCCAGGGATGGCTCTACGAGGCGTCGCGAGCGGGCTGTTGCCACCGGCGATGGTTCCGCATCCGCGTGAAGAGATGTTCTCCGTGCTGGTGGTCGACGACCACCCGCTGCTGCGCGAGGCGATCGCGCAGCGGCTGTCCTCCATGGGTGCGGGCACCGTCCACGAGGCGGCCTCGATCTCCGAGGCCAGGACGCGGGCGCTGGCCTCCGGGCCGTGCGACCTCGCGATCCTCGACCTCGGACTGCCGGACGGCAGCGGGCTCGACCTGATCGCCGAACTGCGGGCCCAGGGGTGGAACCGCATCGTCGTGCTGGCGGCGTCGGACGACCCGTCGGCCGTGCGGGCGGCGTTCCAGGCGGGCGCCCAGGCGTACCTGCTGAAGTCGGCCTCACCCGGCATCGTCACCGACGGCGTGCGGCGCGTGCTGGAGGGCGGCCTCTACGCCGACCCGTCGGTCGCTCCGCTCCTCGCGGCCGGCACCCGGGTACCGGCGACCGACAACACCCCGCGGGAGCTGTCGGCCCGTGAGGTGGAGGTGCTCCAACTGGTGGCGGACGGCCGCTCCAACAAGGAGATCGGTGACGCGCTGAGCCTCTCGGCCCTGACGGTCAAGAGTCACCTCTCGCGGATCGGTCGCAAGCTCGGCACGGGCGACCGCGCCCAGATGGTCGCGCTGGCCATGCGGGCCGGCGTCATCCGCTGAGCCCGCCCCAGGACCCCGGCGACGCCGGGACGACGGCGCAGGGCCAGGAGGGCGACACGGAGTCCGGCGCGGACGACGTGGTCGACCTCCTGGCCCCGGCCGAGGGCGTGCCCGAGCTGATCACCGACCGCGGTGCGCTGACCGAGCTCGCCGCGGCCATGGCCGCGGGCACCGGCCCGGTCGCCCTCGACGCCGAGCGGGCGTCGGGGTTCCGGTACTCGGCCCGCGCCTACCTGGTGCAGCTGCGCCGCGAGGGCGCCGGGTCGGCCCTCGTCGACCCCGTCGCCGTCGGCGGGGACCTCACCGTGCTCGGGGAGGCGCTGCGCGGCGTCGAGTGGGTGCTGCACGCCGCCTCCCAGGACCTGCCCTGCCTCGCCGAGGTGGGCATGCACCCGGACTCGCTGTTCGACACCGAGCTCGCCGGGCGACTCGCGGGCTACCCCCGGGTCGGCCTCGGGCCGCTGGCCGAACGGCTGCTCGGCGTCCGGCTGCGCAAGGGCTACGGCGCGGCCGACTGGTCGACCCGTCCGCTGCCGGCCGACTGGCTCGTCTACGCCGCGCTCGACGTCGAGCTCCTCGTGCCGATGCGCGAGCTGCTCGGCGCCGACCTCGAGCGCCAGGGCAAGGCCGAGTGGGCCCGCCAGGAGTTCGAGGCCGTCCGCCTCGCCGGTCCGCCGCCCCGGCGCGCCGAGCCGTGGCGACGCACGTCCGGGCTGCACAAGGTGCGCAGGCCGCGCCAGCTCGCCGTCGTGCGCTCGCTGTGGGAGTCGCGCGACGAGCTCGCTGCGAGCCGGGACGTCGCTCCGGGACGACTGCTGCCCGACACCGCCATCGTCGACGTGGCCGTGCGCGAGCCCGCCGACCGGGAGGCGATGGTCGCCCTGCCCGTGTTCCGCGGGCGGGCGCAGCGCCGCCTCGCCGAGCGG
>NZ_JBVPVA010001015.1:0-3374 GCF_055612215.1 Actinomycetospora sp.
ACGGCGACGAACAACAGCACCCCGACGAGCGCCGCGAGGCTGGCGGTCATGACCGTGTGGAGCAGCGCGCTGCCGAGACCGAAGATCATCGTGAAGCCGATCGTCACACCGGCGCCCACGACCAGTGCCAGCCACAGGACACCGGGGACGCCCTGGGACACGTAGTCCAGGCGCGTCGACCGGGCCGTGACCAGGTCGTTCAACCGGTCGGCCTCGACCTGCTTGAACTGCAGCTCGTCCGGGCTGGTCGTGGGCATCGTGGCCAGGTACTGGGACAGGTCGTCGAGCGCATGGGTCGTCTCGGGCGAGCCGGGCTCGCCGCGGGACATCGCCGGCCAGTCGTTCTCGACGGCGACGGTCGCGTAGCTCCGCACGTAGGCGTGGATCTGGTCGCGGACGGGGGGCGGGAAGGCGGCGCTGTCGCGGTAGATCGTGCGCAGCGCGCTGGCCTCCTGCCCCACCACGTGCTCGGCCTCGCTGAAGTTCTCCCAGCTCACGATCACCACGAAGCCCAGCAGCACCGCGTAGATCACACCGACGACCGCGATGATGAACCCGGCCACCTCGTTGTGGTCGCCTTCCCGGAGCGCGGGCCAGGCCCGCCGCAGACCGGCCTGGGCGGCGACGACCAGTGCCGGCATGACCACGACCAGCAGGAGCCCGACGAGCCAGATCGGCCAGCTGGACATCTCAGCGGGCCGCCGCGGCGCCGGGCTCGGGCGTCATCGTCGCCATCGTCGCGGCGACGTCCTGCACGACGAACTGGTCGGCGACGTGCTCGTCGAACACCGCCCCGAGATCGGGTGCCATCCCGTCGTCCATCCGGCTCCCCCCTTGCGCATTCACCCGCGAGTCGCGACCACCCTGCTACCGACGATCGACGGGCACGAGGGGCATCCGGACGAACTCGCCCCGCTGAGCCGGGCCCTACGTCCCGTTCGGCCCCGACCGTCCGATCACGGGACGCCGTCGGACCCGCCGCGGGCGATCGCCGGCACGCAGCGCACGTACCGGTCCACCACCACGTCGACGACGCCGTCGTGCTCGCCCAGCGGCTCGGCGACCACCTCGGCGCCCGCGTCGGCGAGCCAGCGGTGGAACGCGCCGGGCGCGAGCAGCCACGTCGCCAGCGCGACCGGCCGGTCCTGGGCGGCGACCACGTCCGCGACCCGCGGGGCCCCGCCCGCGATGTACCCGACGGGCACCGGCGTCCCGAGCCGCTCCGCGAAGATCCCCGCGGCCGTCCGGAGGTCCTCCTGCGCGACGGGGTCGGTCGAGCCCGCGGCCGCCAGCACCACCCGCTGGCCGCGCCAGGCCGCTTCGCCCAGGCGGGCCAGCGCGACGTCGACCAGCGCGGGGTCGGGCCCCAACGGCTCGGCCAGGGTCACGTCCTCGCGCCCGATCGCCGCGAGCTGCCCCGGCACGTCGACCCGCACGTGGAAGCCCGCCGCGAGGAACGCCGGCACGACAACGACCGGACCGGCCGTCCGCGGGAGCACGTCCGCGAGCTGCGGGCGCGCGACGCCGGCGTACGCGAGCCGGACCTCGACGCCGGGCAGCGCCGCGCGCAGCCCAACGAGCAGCCGGCCCCACGTGTTCCGGCCGGCGGCGTCCCCGGTGCCGTGCGCCAGCACGACGAGGGCGGGTCTCACCTCGCGGGCTCCACGGCGGCCTCGCCGCGCACGTGCTCCTCGAGGCGCCGCACCATCGCGCCGAGCCGGAACCGGTCGGGGGCGATCGAGGGGATCCCGCGGGCGTCCAGCGGCGCGGCCGTCACCGGGCCCACCGCGCACGCGAGCACGCCCGTGCCGGCCGGCCCCGCCCGCAGCGCCGCGAGCAGCTCGTCCGTGCGTCCCAGGACCTCCGCGCGGTGGAGCAGTCCCTCGACGGCCGGCGCGCTGGTGAAGGTCACCGCGTCGAGCTCGCGGTCGACGATCGCCGCGACCAACGCGTCGACGGCGGGCAGGTCGGGCGGCGGTTCCCACCGGTAGACGTGCACCAGGACGACGTCGGCGCCCGCCTCGCGCAGGGCGGCCAGGAACGACGTCATCGGGTCGCCGTGCAGCTGGACCGCGACGCGCGTCCCGGCCAGCGGCCCGGCCCCGCCCGCGAGCAGGTGCTCGAGGACCTCGGGCGACGACTCGGTGGCGTCCGCCGACCACGCCTCGCGCAGCCCCGACCCGCGGATGGCGCCGCGGGCCTTCGGGCCGCGCGCGAGCAGCGTCGCGTCGCCGAGCACGGCCCGCAGCCGCTCGCCCAGCCCCCACTGGTCGGCGACCTCCAGCCAGCCGCGGAAGCCCTGGCCGGTGGTGGCGACGACGACGGCGGGTGGCGCGTCCACGAGCGCGCGGGTGGTCGCGGCGAGGTCGGTGTCGTCGGCGAGGGGGACGATCCGCATCGTCGCGCCGTGCCGCGTCGTGGCGCCCCGGCGGTGGAGCAGGTCGATCTGGTCGTCGGCGCGCCGGTCGGCGGTGACCCCGATCCGCACGCCCGCCAACGGACCCGCTGCCTCGTCCGTCACCTGGGTCATGCGCTCCCGACCTCGACCGTCCCGTCCACCACCCGCACAGGATAGGTGGCCACGACGACCGAGTCGTCCTCGACGGCGACCCCCGACTCGAGGGCGAAGTGCTGCTTGTACAGCGGGGACGCGACGACGGGCGTCCCGCCGAGGTCGCCGACGATGCCCCGGGAGAGCACCGACGCCCCGGAGAACGGGTCGAGGTTGTGCAGCGCGAAGAGGCGGTCGTCGTGCGTGCGGAACACCGCGACCGGCTCGCCGGCGACCAACGCGCACACCCCGCGCTCGGGCTGCAGGCGCTCGAGCGGGCAGACCCGGGTCCACCCCTCGACGGGGGCCGGCGCGGCCGGCGTCGTCGGCTCCGGCCGGGGGTCCTTGGCCTCCGCACCCGCCGTCGTGCCCTCGGGGTGGTGACGGACGTCGGCGTCGAGGCCGGAGGCGGTCATGCCGGGGCTCCCACGGGGATCGTCGGGCCCGCGATCCGTGTCGGCGCGGGCGAGGTGTCGAACCCGAGCGACCCCAGGTCGGTCGGCTGGCCGTCCTTCATCCCGGCCGGGACGCGCCGGCCGAGGTGGTCGACGAACTCGATCGTCGGATCCGGCGTCCCGGGGGCGTTGACGAACGAGTGGAACCGCTCGAGCTTGTCGGGGTCGTCGAGGACGGCCGCCCACTCGTCGGCGTAGCTGCGGACGTGGCGGGCCATCTGCTCGTCGAGCGAGTCGCAGATGCCCAGCGAGTCCGCCATGACGACCTCGCGGAGGTGGTCGATGCCGCCCTCCAGCGACTCGATCCACGGCGCGGTGCGCTGCAGCCGGTCGGCGGTGCGCACGTAGAACATCAGGAACCGGTCGAT
>NZ_JBVPVA010000103.1:0-6150 GCF_055612215.1 Actinomycetospora sp.
TAGGTGAGGTCGTGCCCGGCGCGCTGGGACTGCGGGCCCTCCTGGCCCCAGCCGGTCATCCGGCCGAAGACCAGCCGCGGGTTGCGTTCCCGGCAGACGTCCGGGCCGAAGCCCAGGCGCTCGGCGACACCGGGCCGGAAGCCCTCGAGCAGCACGTCCGCCTCCGCGACGAGGTCCAGCAGGACCTTGAGCGCCTCGGGCTGCTTCAGGTCCAGGGCGACCGAGCGGCGGCTGCGGTTGAGGACCTCCTTGGCCGGGTCACCGAGCCGCAGGCCGCCGCCGCCGGTGCGGTCGACGCGCAGCACGTCGGCGCCGAGGTCGGCGAGCACCATCGCCGCGAACGGGCCGGGGCCGATACCGGCCACCTCGACCACCTTGACGCCGTCCAGCACGCCCATGCGCCGTTCCTCCCGAAGCCGTCGTGTCCCGTCGTCGGGACCCTACGAGACAGTCAGTCCTGACCGGTAGTGGTCGGTGCCCGAAGAGACGAACGGCCGGTCCGTCACGCACGAAGGTGACGAACCGGCCGCTCGTGCTCCCCGCGGGCAGGCGGGGTGGCGACTCAGAGCGAGTCGCGCAGGTTCTGGCCCTTCTCGGCCTTGGCCACCAGCGAGGCCGGGGGCTGGAACCGGTCGCCGTAGGCCTTGGCGAGGATGCGAGCGCGCTCGACGAAGCCGGGCAGGCCGCCCGGGTAGCCGTCGACGTACTGCGCCACGCCGCCGGTCCAGGCCGGGAACCCGATGCCCATGATCGAGCCGATGTTCGCGTCGGCGATGGTGTGCAGCACGCCCTCGTCGAAGCACTTCACGGTCTCGAGGGCCTCGGCGAAGAGCATCCGCTCCTGCATGTCCTCGAACGGCAGGTCACCCGTGGCGGCGCCGAACTCGTCGGCGAGGCCCGGCCAGAGGCCGGTCCGCTTGCCCTCGGCGTCGTAGTCGTAGAACCCGGCGCCCGAGGACCGGCCGCCGCGCCCGAGCTCGACCATGCGGTCCACGATCGCGTCGGCCGGGTGCGAGGTCCACGTGCCGCCGGCCGCCTCGACACCCTTGCGGGTCTCCTCGCGGATGTGCTGCGGCAGCGTCAGGGTCAGCTCGTCCATCAGCTGCAGCGGCGGCGCGGGGTAGCCCGCCTGCGAGCCGGCCTGCTCGATCGACGACGGCGCGGCACCCTCGCCCAGCATCGCCACGGCCTCGTTGAGGAACGTGCCGATGACGCGGCTCGTGAAGAACCCGCGGGAGTCGGAGACGACGATCGGGGTCTTGCGGATCTGCAGCGCGATGTCGACGGCCTTCGCCAGCGTGGCGTCGGACGTCTTCTCGCCGGTGATGATCTCCAGCAGCGGCATCTTGTCGACCGGCGAGAAGAAGTGCAGGCCGATGAAGTCCGCGGGCCGCTCCACCCCGGTCGCGAGGTCGGTGATCGGCAGCGTCGAGGTGTTCGACCCCAGCACCGCGTCCGGCGTGAGGTACGGGTAGATCTCGGCGAAGACCTGCTTCTTCAGGTCGGGGCTCTCGAAGACGGCCTCGATGACGAGGTCGGCGCCCTGCGCGTCGGCCGGGTCGGCGGTGGGGGTGATCCGGGCGAGGACCTGGTCGGCCTTCTCCTGGGTCGACTTCCCGCGCGAGACGGCCTTGTCGAGCAGCTTCTTCGAGTAGTTCTTGCCCTTCTCGGCGTTCTCCTGCGAGACGTCCTTGAGGACGACCTCGAGGCCCGCCATCGCGCAGGTGTACGCGATGCCCGCGCCCATCATCCCGGCGCCGAGCACGACGACCTTGTGCGCGGTGTGCTTCTCGTAGCCGTCGGGTCGCGAGCCACCCTTGTTGATCTTCTGCAGGTCGAAGAAGAACGCGTTGATCATGTTCGTCGAGACCTGCCCGACGACGAGGTCGGCGAAGTAGCGCGACTCGATCTTCGCGGCGTTGTCGATGTCGACCTGCGAGCCCTCCACCGCGGCGCACATGATGTTGTACGGCGCCGGCATCGGGGCGTTCTTCAGCTGCTTGCGCAGGTTGGCGGGGAAGGCCGGCAGGTTCGCCGCGAACTTCGGCACCGACGGGGTACCGCCGGGGATCTTGTAGCCCTTGACGTCCCACGGCTGTGCGGCCTCGGGGTTGTCGCGCACCCACTGCTTCGCGCGGGAGACGAGCTCCTCGGGGGTGTCCACGACCTCGTCGACCAGCTTCGCCTCGAGCGCGGCGCGCGGGTTGCGCTGCTGGCCCTGGAGCAGCACCTGCAGCAGCGCGTCGGCGATGCCGAGCAGGCGCACGGTGCGCACCACGCCGCCGCCGCCGGGCAGCAGGCCGAGGGTGACCTCGGGGAGGCCGATCTTCGAGCCCTTGGCGTCGAGGGCGACGCGGTGGTGCGTCGCCAGGGCGATCTCGAGGCCGCCCCCGAGCGCGGCACCGTTGATCGCCGCGACCACCGGCTTGCCGAGGGTCTCGAGGTGGCGCAGCAGGGACTTGATGCCCTGGGAGTTGTCGTAGACCTTCTGGGCCTCGGACGCGCCGTAGTTGCGCAGGTCCTCGAGGTTGCCGCCGGCGAAGAAGGTCTTCTTCGCGCTCGTCAGCACGACACCGGAGATCGAGTCCTTCTCGGCCTCGAGCCGGTCGAGGGTGGCCTCGAAGTCGGTGCCGAACCGGGCGTTCATGGTGTTGGCCGAGGCATCCGGGTCGTCCATCGTCAGCGTGACGATGCCGTCGCCGTCCTGGTCCCACCGGAACATGTTCTCGCTCAACTACTTGTCCTTCCTCAGGGTTCCGGGGGTTCAGACGCGCTCGATGATGGTCGCGACGCCCATGCCGCCGCCGATGCAGAGCGTGACGATCGCGCGGCGGAGGTCGCGGCGCTCGAGCTCGTCGACCATCGTCCCCATGATCATCGCGCCGGTCGCCCCGAGCGGGTGGCCCAGCGCGATGGCGCCGCCCATGACGTTGGTGCGCTCGTGCGGGAAGCCCAGGTCGCGCATCAGCTTCATCGGCACGGCGGCGAACGCCTCGTTGATCTCCAGCAGGTCGATGTCGTCGACCGTCATGCCGGCCTTGGCCAGCACCTTGTGGCAGGCGGGCGTGGGGCCGGTCAGCATGATCGTCGGGTCGGCGCCGGAGACGGCGGTCGCGACGATGCGGGCGCGCGGGGTGAGGCCGTTGCGCTTGCCGGCCTCCTCGCTGCCGAGGAGCACGAGGGCGGCGCCGTCGACGATGCCCGAGGAGTTGCCGCCGTGGTGGACGTGGTCGATCTTCTCGATCCAGTGGTACTTCTGCAGCGCCACGGCGTCGAAGCCGCCCATCTCGCCGATCCCGGCGAACGAGGGCTTGAGGCCGGCGAGGCCCTCCAGCGTGGTCTCGCGCATGTGCTCGTCGTGGTCGAGGATCGTCAGCCCGTTGCGGTCGACCACCGGGACGATCGAGCGGTCGAAGGCGCCGTCGGCCCAGGCCTTCGCGGCGCGGGTCTGCGACTCCAGCGCGTAGGCGTCGACGTCCTCGCGCGAGAAGCCCTCGATGGTGGCGATGAGGTCGGCGCCGATGCCCTGCGGGGCGAAGCCGGTCTTGAAGTTGGTCTCCGGGTCCATGGCCCACGGCCCGCCGTCGGAGGCCATCGGCACGCGGGACATCGACTCGACGCCGCCGCCGATGATCATGTCCTCCCAGCCGGAGGCGACCCGCTGACCCGCCTGGTTCACGGCCTCGAGGCCGGAGGCGCAGAAGCGGTTGAGCTGCACGCCGCCGGTGGTGTCGGGGTAGCCCGCGGCGATGGTGGCGGTCTTGGCGATGTCGCCGCCCTGGTCGCCGATCGGGGAGACGCAGCCGAGGACGACGTCCTCGACCTGCTCCGGGTTGAGCTCGGGGTTCCGCTTGCGGAGCTCGTCGAGCAGGCCGACGACCAGCGACACCGGCTTCACCGAGTGCAGCGACCCGGTCGGCTTGCCCCGGCCACGCGGGGTGCGGATGGCGTCGTAGATGTATGCCTCGGTCACGGGTGGCAGTCCCTTCGGTACGGCTCGAGCGCGGCGGACCGCTCGGCGCTCCTGACAGTCATGATGGACTGTTTATGTCAGCTGTCAACGGGCTACCGGGGGTCCGGCCGCCGAGGTTACCGACGAGTAAGGCGAGACGGAAGGCCACGGTGCCCGCAGGGTGAGCGGGGCAGGACCGCGCGACGCGCGGGGACGGTCAGCGTTGACCGTCCGCGTCGGGTCGGCGACGATCGGGGCCGTTCCGGTACCGAGCAGGGGAGGTGGCATGACCGCAGGCCGGGCCGGCGAGCCGGCGCCCCTCCTCGACGCGTCGGCGGATGCGTCCCCCGACCGGGCCCGACGGGCGGCCGGTCCCCGCCGGTCCCGTGAGCAGCGCACGTCCGACAGCCGCCTGCGCATCCTCGACGCGGCCGTCGCCTGCCTCGTCGAGTCGGGCTATGCCGGCACGACGACGCTGACCATCCAGGCCCGCGCGGGGGTCTCGCGCGGCCGGTTGCTGCACCACTTCCCCTCGAAGGAGACGCTGCTCGTCGCCGCCGCGCAGCACCTCGCGGCCACCCGCTTCGCCTCCGACGGACTGGCCGCCGCCGAGCTGCCCACCGACCCCGAGGCGCGCATCGACCGCGTCGTCGAGGAGATGTGGACGACGTTCCAGCAGCCCTACTTCTGGGCCTCGGTCGAGCTCTGGACCGCGGCGCGCACCGACGCCGCCCTGGCCGCGGCGCTGCTGCCCGCGGAGCGACGGCTCGGTGCGGCGATCCGGCAGACCCTCGACGCGGTCTTCGAGGCCTACGCCGACCGTCCGGCGTACCCGATGGTCCGCGAGATGCTGCTGACGAGCATGCGCGGGGTCGCGCTGACCTACGGGTTCGACCCGCGCGAGGCGGCCACCGACCCGCACGTCGAGCAGTGGAAGCAGCTCACCCGCACGCTGCTGCTCTGAGCCGCCGGCGGGTGATCGTGGAGGGTCAGCGCAGCGCCCGCGCGTAGGCCTCCGGGGTGCGCCCGAGCGCGGCGCGGAACTCGCGGACGAGGTGGGCCTGGTCGGCGTACCCCAGGGCGCTCGCGACCTCGGACCACGCCACCCGCTCGCCCGCGCGCACGGCCTCGGCGGCCTCGAGCAGGCGGTAGCGGCGCAGCACCCAGGTCGGCGACACCCCGGCGTGGCGGGCGAACAGGCGCTGCAGCGCGCGGGGCGTGACGCCGGCCCGCCTCGCCAGGTCGTCGAGGCGCCGGACCTCGCGGTCGGTCTCCGCGATCCGGGCGACGGCCGCGACCTCGCGGGCCTGCGCGACCCGCACCGGGTCGGCGGCCTCGAGGAGCTCCTCGAGGGTCCGGGCGAGGACGGCGACGCGGGCCGGCTCGCGCCCGGCGTCGTCGGGCCCGTCGGTGTCGCCGCCGGCACCGGCAACCGCCGCGACCAGGGCGTCACCGTCGAGCCCGGGGGCGACGTCGACGTCGACGGCCCGTCCGACCAGGGAGGACACCGGCTCGTCGACGAACGCCCCGAAGCCACCGACGGTCGTCATCGCCGCGACCGTCCAGCCCGCTCCGGCGAGCTCGCGGTCGACGAGCTCGGTCGCGACCCCGGTCACCAGCGCCTCGGGCGCGGTCCGGCCGGTGCGGGCGTCCGGGGTGCCGACGGTGATGTTGACCGAGGGGTGGGTCAGGACCTCCTGGCGGTGCGCGGTCCCGTCGGGCAGGCGCCACCGCACGGCCCAGAAGCGGTCGACGATCCCCTCGAGCGCGGGCGTCGGGGGGTGGCGCGCGAAGGCGACCCGCTGCCGCAGCAGCCAGGGGTCGAGGATGCCCCGGCTGTCGTCCTGGATCTGGCGACGCTCGACGGGGACGGGCCCGGTCACGGCGGCCAGCCTAGGGCGGGGCCCCGTCGCGAATCTTCAATCCCCGGCGGCGCGGACGCGGGAGGCTGGCGTTATGAACGGAGCACCGACCGTGGCGGACACCCGTCACCACCTGCACACCGTCCTGACCGATCTCGCCGGCGTCGTCGACGGGATCGACGACGACCGGCGGCACGCCCCGACCCCGTGCACGCAGTTCGACGTCGCGGCGCTGCTCGAGCACGTCGTGGGGTGGCTCGACACCTTCAGCACCGGCTACGCCGACCCCGACGGGCGAGCCCCGCGCGCCGACCTCACCGACTACCGCGCCCCCGA
>NZ_JBVPVA010000129.1:0-8694 GCF_055612215.1 Actinomycetospora sp.
CGCTGCTGGGGGCGGGCCCGACGGACGCGCCGGTGGACTCCTCGCTCGTCGGTCCGGCGAACAGGACGGCGGCGAGGATCCCGGCCAGCAGGGCGACGGCGAGGACCACGATGACGACGACGGTGGTCGGCCGCCCGCGTCCCCGCGTCCTCGGCGGGGCGGCGGGCGCGGGCGCCGCCACACCGGCCGCCCACGGCTCGGGCGGCACGGACCGGGGACCGGACCCCGTGCCGTTCCCCCGGGGCGCGGGAGCGCCCGGCCCGGGGCCGGAGGGGTCGGGCGAGGGATCGGGGTCGAACGGGCTGCCGCGCCACGTGGCGGGCGGGGCCGAGCGGCGACCGCCGGGCGTGACCGGGTCGGACTCGGCGGAGCGGCGGGAGTCGGGGATGCGCGCGTCGGCCGCGTCGAGCTCGGTCCGGGACCAGCCGGACGAGGACGTCGACGACGCGGAGGAGTGCGCGATACGGCCCAGCTCGCGGCGGGCCTCCGCCGGGGTCGGGCGCTCGGCCGGGTCGTCGCGCAGCAGGCGCATGAGCAGGGCGGTGAGCGGGCCCGCCTGCACCGGCGGGTTCACGGCCCCGGCCGCGACGGCGTGCAGCAGCGCGAGGGCGTTGTCGTCGGACCCGAAGGGCGGCATGCCCTCGACGGCGGCGTACAGGGTCGCGCCGAGGGAGAAGACGTCGGAGGCGAACGTGGAGTCCTCGCCGCGCGCGACCTCGGGGGCCAGATAGGCGGGGGTGCCGGCGAGCATGCCGGTGCGGGTCAGGGTGAGGTCGCCCGTGGCGCGCGAGATCCCGAAGTCGGTGATCTTGACGGTGCCGTCGGCTCCGATCAGCACGTTCCCGGGCTTGACGTCGCGGTGCACGATGCCGGCCTGGTGCGCAGCGTCGAGCGCGTCGGCCACCTGCCGGCCGATGCGGGCGACGAGTCGCGGCTCGAGCGGGCCGTGCTCACCGAGCATGGCCGCGAGGCTGCGCGAGGGCAGGTACTCCATGACGAGCCACGGCTCGTCACCCTCGATCGACGCGTCGAACACCGAGATCGCGTGGGGGTGCTGCAGGCGCGCCGCGATGCGGCCCTCGCGCAGGGTCCGCTGGCGGACCTCGTCGGCCTCGCTCTCGTCGAGGCCCTGGTTGAGGAAGACCTGCTTGACGGCGACGACGCGGCCGAGTCGCTCGTCGGTCCCGCGCCAGACCACGCCCATCGCCCCCGAGCCGATCCGCTCCTCGAGGCGATACCGCCCGGCGACGACACGACGAGGTGTCACCGGCCTCCCTCCGCCCGAGACTGCGGCCTCCACGGGCCCCCACGGGGGATCAGGGTAGAGGTCACGAGCTGCGGGGTCCCACGGTCGGGTGACGTGTGTCCCCGCGGGCGCGGCGGGCGGCCTCAGCTCCCGCCACCGAGCAGGCCCCCGACTCCGCCGGTCACGGAGCCGACGAGGCTCTTCGCGCCGCCGTCGGACGAGCCGGAGCCCGAGGAGGAGCCCCCGTCGGAGGAGCCGGAGTCCTTGGAGGACCCGGAGTCCTTCGAGGAGCCCTCGTCGGAGGAGTTGGAGTTCTTCGACGAGCCCTCGTCCGAGGAGGTGGAGTTCTTCGACGAGCCCTCGTCCGAAGAGCTGGAGCCCTTCGAGGAGCCCTCGTCCGAGGAGCTCGAGTCCTTCGTGTCGGAGGAGCCGGAGTCCTTGGTGTCCGAGGAGCCGGAGTCCTTCGTGTCGGACGAGCCGGAGCCCTCGTCGGTCGAGGACCCGGACGACTCCGACGACGACGAAGCCGACTTCGCGCTCGTCGACGACGAGTCCGACCCGCCGCCGGTCAGGGAACCGACGAGCCCGCCGACCGTGCTGGTCGTCTTCTGGACCGTCGATTCGACGGCGGCCTCGGGCGCCGCAGTGGTGGTCGGGGCCGCTGCGGCGGCGGGGGCGGGTGCCGACGGGGTGGTCGTCGACGCTCCGCTGCCGACCGCGCCGTGCACGTCGCCGACGGGGGCGGTGGCCTGCTGGGTCTTCGCGAGGAAGTCCGCGGCCGTGGTAGCGGTCGTCGCGACCAGGGGCGTGACCGCCGGGGGCGTGACAGCCGGAGGCGTGACCGCCGGAGGCGTGACAGTGGGCGCGCCGCCACCGGTGAGGGCGGACAGGAGATCCGTCGACCCGCCGTCGAGGGGGAGTCCGCCGCTCACGCCGCCGAGCCCGTCCACCGTGCCGCCCAGGGTGCCGGTGAGGCCGGTGACGGTGCTGCCCAGCGCGCCGGTGGCGCCGGTGACCGTGTTGCCCAGCGCGCCGGCGGCGCCGGTGACCGTGTTGCCCACGGCACCCGTGAGGCCGGTGGTGGTGTCGCCCAGGGCCCCGGTCACGCCGGTGACGGTGGAGCCCAGGGTGCTCGACACCCCGGTCACGGTCCCCCCCACGCCGCCGACGATCCCGCCGACGGCGCCCGCGGCCCCGCTCACGGTGCCGCCCACGGCGCCCGTCGCTCCACCGACGAGCCCCCCGACCGGTTCGGGCAGCAGTCCGCCGAGGGCTCCTCCGACGGAGCCCACGGTCCCGCCGACCGTGCCACCGACGGAGCCGACGGTGCCCCCGACGGAGCCCACGGTGCCGCCCAGTGCGCCGCCGCCGGTCTCGACGATCCCGCCGACGGTGCCTCCGACCGAACCCACGGTGCCGCCGACCGTGCCGCCCACGGAGCCCACGGTGCCGCCCACGGTGCCTCCGACGGAGCCCACGGTGCCGCCGACCGTGCCTCCGACGGAGCCCACGGTGCCGCCGACCGTGCCGCCACCGGAATTGCCACCGGTGCCGCCACCACCGCCCCCGCCCCCGGGCAGCGTCGGGAGCCCGGGAATGCCGACACCCGGACCGGGCGCCGTGATGCCGCTCCCGGCGCCCGCCCCCGCCGGCGGAGCGGGCACGGCGGGGGCGGTCGCGCCGGGGAGCGACGACGTGGCGGCGATGCCCGCGAGGACACCGCCGAGGGCTCCGCTGGGCAGGCCGAGACTCTCGGCCACCGTCGTGAAGGCGACGGCCTGCGGGGTCGCGGTCACCGGGGACCCGGGGGCCCCGACGACGCCGGGCGCGCCCGGGGCGCCGCCGACCGGCGTGCCGTCGGGCCCGACACCGGGGGAGTCGTCGACCGGCGGGTTCAGCGCACCGATGCCGGCGCCCACGACGCCGAGCGCGGTGCCGCCGACGAGCAGCGCGGCGATGGTGACGCGGGTGGCGGCCACGCTGCGGCGCAGGGCGAGCGGGGCGGCGTGCCGGCGGACCCGGCCGCCGGAGGTGACGACGGCGCCGGACGCGGAGAACGGGCCGGTGTCGTCACGGAGCACCAGTTCGGAGACCGCGATCCCGGTGCTGTGTCGGGCGCCGGGTCGGCGCTCGTGGGGGGCCTCGGGGAGCGGGGGGAGGATCGGATCGTCCGATCCGGCCGTGCCGGACAGGCCGGCCCAGCCACCGGCCCGCCGCATCGAACCGCCGTCGCCACCGTGCATCGATGCCGAGACGCTCACGTCGTCACTCCCGAATCAGTCAGCCCCCGCCGAACGTCACTCTTCGTGCCACGAAGGTCTACTCGTGAGTTCGGGTGGCGCCCAGCCGCCGAGTGGTGGCCTGGGCCGATCGACCGGGTTGCGTCGCCGTACGGCCATCGACCGCGTTCGGACCGACACGAGCGGGTGTCACTCGTCCGAACGACTCAGTCACGCACAGGTCACTGTCGCTCGGCGCAGGAGACCGACCGCTCGGCGACGGCGTGGAGTAGTCCGGTCACCGTCGGTCGCCACGATCAGTGGTCGGTGCGGCCACGCGTCCGGCCCAGCTTGGGCCGGACGGAGGAACGGTGGGGTCCTCAGGCCGACGGCGGGTTCGCCAGACGCCGACGGGCTGCCTGCAGTTGGTTGACCGAGAAGAGGCCGATCCCGCCGCCGAGGAGCAGTCCGAGGACGTCGGCGGTGACGCCGCCGTTGGTGAGCAGCAGCGCGACCAGCGCCCCGAGCGTCAGCCCACCGGCGGCGGGCAGCCGCTTGCGGGCGTCCGCGGCGAGATGGGTGGCACCGGGCCGCTTCTGGGCCACCGAGCGCAGCATCAGCAGATAGCCGCCGTACCCCACCGCGGCGAGCAGACCCAGGATCGCGACGATCGTCGCGATCAGGTCGAAGACCGGTCCCATGGACCCAGGATGCCAGCCCGGATGCGTGCTGGGCGTTCGCTCGCGCCGGGGGCGGCGGACGGCGCTGGGATCAGCGGCCGCCGAGGCGACCGCGGCCCAGGCGCAGCAGCAGCATCCCGAGCTCGCGCCCCTCGGCGCCGAGGTCGCGGAACCGCGCGAGCACCTGCATCTCGCGGTTGTAGACGATGCGGGGCCCGCCGGCGTTCATCCGGGCGAGCCCGATGCGCTGGCTGATCTCGGACCGGCGCTTGATGAGGCGCAGGAGCTCGGCGTCGATGGCGTCGATCTCGACCCGCAGGTCGGGGATCTCCTCCGCCGTCGCGGGGGCGAGGCCGGCGGGCTCCGGGGCGGCCGTGCCCGCAGGGGTGTCGGTCGAGGTCGGGGTGTCGGTCACGGCTGTGGTCCTGTCGAGGAGGTCGGAGCCGTTCCGGACCCCGGCACGAGAACGCCCCGGGGTCCTCGGACTCCGGGGCGGGTGGTGGACGGCGACTCAGCGCCGGGCGACCACGGGGACCGGGAGCCGGTACCCGTACGGAAATCGCCTCGTCGCCTGCACGCCCCGGAGGGTAGCGCCGGACCTGGCCGCACGCCACGACGTCGCCGCCCCGGTCACCCGTCGTCGAGGGGCACTCCACGACGGTCCTGGGCCCGCACGGGATGGGTGGCGTGCCCGTCGACGGGTGGCGTCGAGGAGTCGTCCCGGACGTGGCCCGGACCGTCGGGGGTGGCGGGTAGCGTGACCAGGCGATGAGTAGCACTGACACCGGGCCCGCCCGGGGGTCCCGGCCCAGCGCGGCGGCCGGGCTGGCCGCCCGCCTCGCGGGCGCCGCCGGTACCACCGCGCTGCGCCGCACCGGTCCGGGCAGCCCGGAGCCGGCGCGCCCGGACACCGGGCGGACCGAGACCGGACGGACGGAGATCGGGCGGGCGGACGAGGCCCGCGCGCGGGCCGACCGCCGCCGCGAGCAGGCCGAGGCGCTGCTCGAGGGCATGAACCCGCAGCAACGCGAGGCCGTGGTGCACTCCGGCTCGCCGCTGCTGATCGTCGCCGGCGCGGGCTCGGGCAAGACCCGGGTGCTCACCCACCGGATCGCCTGGCAGCTCGCCCACGGCGCGCACCCCGGGCAGATCCTCGCGATCACGTTCACCAACAAGGCCGCCGCCGAGATGCGGGACCGGGTGACGGCGCTCGTCGGGCGCCGCGCGAACGCGATGTGGGTGTCGACCTTCCACTCCATGTGCGTGCGCATCCTGCGCCGCGAGTACAAGCACCTCGACCTGTCGAGCACCTTCTCGATCTACGACGCGGACGATTCCCGGCGGCTCGTCGCCACGATCACCAAGCAGCTCGACCTCGACCCGAAGCGCTACCCGCCGCGCGGGCTGCTCGGGCAGATCTCGGCGTGGAAGAACGAGCTGACCGACCCGCTGACGGCGGCCGACGCGGCGGGCAACGACTACGAGCGGCGCTGCGCCGAGGTCTACGCGGTGTACCAGCAGCGTCTGCAGGCCTCGCGGTCGCTGGACTTCGACGACCTCATCTCCCGCACGGTCGACCTGCTGACCCGGTTCCCGGACGTCGCCGAGCACTACCGGCGCCGCTTCCGGCACGTGCTCGTCGACGAGTACCAGGACACCAACCACGCGCAGTACATGCTCGTCCGCGCGCTGTCCTCCGGCTCGGAGGACGGGTCGACCCCGCCGGCCGAGCTGTGCGTGGTGGGCGACGCCGACCAGTCGATCTACGCGTTCCGCGGCGCCACGATCCGCAACATCGTGGAGTTCGAGCGGGACTACCCGCAGGCCCGCACCATCCTGCTCGAGCAGAACTATCGCTCCACGCAGATGATCCTCTCTGCCGCCAACGGCGTGATCGCCCGCAACCCCGACCGTCGGGACAAGCGGCTCTGGACCGACTCCGGCGACGGCGAGAAGGTCGTCGGCTACGTCGCGGACAACGAGCACGACGAGGCCGCGTTCGTCGCCGCCGAGATCGACCGGCTCGTCGACGCCGGCGACGTCCGCTTCGGCGAGGTCGCCGTCTTCTACCGGACCAACGCGCAGTCCCGGGTCTTCGAGGACGTGTTCGTGCGGCTCGGGATGCCGTACAAGATCGTCGGCGGGGTGCGGTTCTACGAGCGCCGCGAGGTCCGTGACGCGCTGGCCTACCTCAAGGTGCTCTCCAACCCCGAGGACACCGTCGCGCTGCGCCGCATCCTCAACGTGCCCAAGCGCGGGATCGGGGACCGCGCCGAGGCCGTCGTCGCCGACCACGCCGAGCGCGAGCACATCACCTTCGCCGCCGCCCTGCGCCGGGCCGCCGCGGGCGACGTCCACGGCCTCGCCACCCGCTCGCAGCGCAACATCGCCGACTTCGTCGAGATGCTCGACGCGCTGCACGCCGGCGTCGCGAGCGGCGAGGAGGTCGCCGACACCCTCGACGCGGTGCTGACGAAGTCCGGCTACCGCGCGGAGCTGGAGCACTCCGAGGACCCGCAGGAGCAGTCGCGCCTGGAGAACCTGACCGAGCTCGTCAGCGTCGCGCGCGAGTTCGTCGGCGACGCGCGGGCGAACGCGGCGCTCGCCGAGGACGCCACGACGGACGGGGCGGCGGACGTGCCGGCCGGGGTGGTCGTCACCGACGACGGGCTCCCCGAGCCGGGCTCGCTGGAGGCGTTCCTCGAGCGGGTCTCGCTGGTGGCCGACGCCGATTCCATCCCCGACGGCGGCGACGGCGTGGTCACCCTGATGACGCTGCACACCGCGAAGGGCCTGGAGTTCCCGGTCGTCTTCCTCACGGGCTGGGAGGACGGCGTCTTCCCCCACCAGCGCGCGCTCGCCGACCCGACGGAGCTCTCCGAGGAGCGACGTCTGGCCTACGTCGGGATCACCCGCGCCCAGCAGCGGCTCTACGTCTCGCGGGCGCTGATGCGCTCGGCGTTCGGCCAGCCCCAGGCCAACCCGCCGTCGCGGTTCCTCGACGAGCTGCCCGCCGACGTCGTCGACTGGCGGCGCAACGGGCCCGAGCGGTCCGCCCCCAGCGCGTCGACGAGCTTCGGGTCGGGCCGCAGCTGGGGCCGCGACCTGACCGGGGCGCGCTCCCGGCCCTCGCCCATGCGCTCGCCGGGCCTCTCCGGGCCGACCCTGCACCTCGAGGTCGGCGACCGCGTCAGCCACGACAAGTACGGGCTCGGGCTCGTCACCGTCGTCGACGGGGTCGGCAGCAAGCAGACGGCGACGATCGACTTCGGGTCGTCGGGGACGGTGCGCCTCATGCTCATCGGCGGCGTGCCGATGCAGAAGCTCTGAGTCCTCCGGTCGCCGGGCCGTTTGGCCGCGGGTAGCCCTGGACGGACGCGGTCGACCAGCGAGCCGTGCGACGGGACCGACGACCCGGGAGCGGTGTGGACACGATCGACGACGTGCACGACGACGGACTGTTCGGACCCGACTCGGTGACCTGGCGGGTCCACCTCGAGCCCGTGCTCTGGATCGCGGGGATGCGCGCGCTGCTGCTGCAGTCGCTGCACCCGCGGGTGATGCGCGGGACCTACCAGAACTCCGCGCTGTTCGACCCCAAGAAGGCGTGGCCGCGCTTCCAGCGCACCGTCGAGTTCGTCGGCACCCGCACCTTCGGGAGCACCACCGAGATCGAGGCCTCCGCCGGCCGGGTCCGGCGCCTGCACGCGACGCTGCGGGGCTACGACCCCGACACCGGCAACGACTTCCGCCTCGACCTGCCCGACAACCTGCTCTGGGTGCACGCCTGCGAGATCGACTCCTACGTCGACGTCGCCCGCCGCGCCGGGGTGCTCGACGACGACGACGGCGCCGACGCCTACCTCGCCGAGAGCGTCCGCGCGGCCGAGGTCGTGGGCCTCGACCCGGCGATCGTGCCGTCGTCGCGGCGCGCGATGGCCGCCTACTTCGACCGGGTGCGGCCCGAGCTGCGGCTGTGCGACGAGGCCCGGCTCGGGGTGGGCGGCCTGCTCACCCCGCAGCCCCACGCGCCGGCGTCGGCGGCCATCGCGCTGTCCACCATCGCCGGGCTCGCGTTCGGCACGCTGCCCCGCTGGGCCCGGCGCCTCTACGGCCTGCCCGGGCTGCCCACCACCGACGCCGCCACCAGTGTGGCGCTGCGGCTCGTGCGGGGGGCGACGAACCTGCTGCCCGATCCGCCCATGCCGCCCCGGATCGCCCGCGCCCGCGACCTGGTGCGCAGCGCCTGACCGCGCTATGGGGCCGCGGGCTCCGGGAGCCAGGAGCCGTGGAACCCGGTGGGCACCCCGCGGGGCAGGGTCACCGCGGCGACCGGCCGGGTCACGTCGCCCGCGTCCAGGACGAGCAGCCGGGACGCTGTCCCGTCGGCCCGGGTCGTGATCGAGAGCAGCCAGCCCTCGTCCTCGGCGCGGTCCGGGCGCGCCGAGGGGACGAACACCGCCTCGCCGGCCTTGACGTCCGGACCGAGCTCGTGGGCGGTGGCGTTCCCCGTGTCGAGGTCCAGCCGCACGATCGCGTTGGCGCGATC
>NZ_JBVPVA010000335.1:0-8530 GCF_055612215.1 Actinomycetospora sp.
CCGTCGGCCCGTATGCCTACCTTCGGCCCGGGACGGTGCTGGCCGACAAGGTTCACATCGGGACCTACGTCGAAACCAAGAAGGCCGACATCGGCGCAGGAACCAAGGTGCCCCACCTGACCTACGTCGGGGACGCCACGATCGGCGAACACACCAACATCGGCGCCGCGAGCGTGTTCGTCAACTACGACGGCGTGGCCAAGCACCGCAGCGTCGTCGGGGACCACGTGCGCACCGGGAGCGACAACACCTTCGTGGCGCCCGTCACCATCGGGGACGGGGCCTACACCGGAGCGGGCACCGTGGTCCGCGAGGACGTGCCGCCGGGTGCGCTGGCCGTGTCCTCGGGCCCGCAGCGCACCATCGAGGGATGGGTGGGGCGCAAGCGCCCCGGCACCGCGGCGGCCGAGGCCGCGGCCCGGGCGGCGAGCCCGCCCGAGGGGGGACCGGACGACGCGCCGCGGTCGTCCGAGCGGCGCGACCAGGAGGAGCAGTGACCGTGAGCGTTGTGTCGTCCACCCCCAAGAAGAGCCTGATGCTCTTCTCCGGCCGGGCCCATCCCGAGCTGGCCGAGGAGGTCGCCAAAGAGCTCGACGTCACGATCGTCCCGCAGGCGGCCTACGACTTCGCCAACGGCGAGATCTTCGTCCGCTTCGAGGAGTCGGTCCGCGGCTGCGACGCCTTCGTCATCCAGAGCCACACCGCACCGATCAACCAGTGGCTCATGGAGCAGCTGATCATGATCGACGCGCTGAAGCGGGCCTCGGCCAAGCGCATCACCGCGGTCGTGCCGTTCTACGGCTACGCCCGCCAGGACAAGAAGCACCGCGGGCGCGAGCCCATCTCGGCGCGCCTCGTGGCCGACCTGCTCAAGACCGCGGGCGCGCACCGGATCATGACGATCGACCTGCACACCGACCAGATCCAGGGCTTCTTCGACGGGCCGGTGGACCACCTGCTCGCGAACAAGGTCCTCGCCGAGCACCTGCGCGACGCCTACGCGGGCGAGGACCTGGCCGTCGTCGCCCCCGACTCCGGACGCGTCCGCGTGGCCGAGAAGTGGGCGGACATGCTCGGCGGCGTCCCGCTCGCCTTCATCCACAAGAGCCGCGACAAGACCCGCCCCAACGAGGTCGTCGCGAACCGCGTCGTCGGTGAGGTCGAGGGCCGCTGCTGCATCCTCGTCGACGACATGATCGACACCGGTGGCACGATCGCGAAGGCCACCGAGGCGCTGCTCGCCGACGGCGCCTCCGACGTCGTCATCGCCGCCACGCACGGGGTGCTCTCCGGGCCGGCGATCGAGCGCCTCTCGACGTGCGGGGCGCGTGAGGTGATCGTCACGAACACCCTGCCGATCCCCGACGAGAAGCGGTTCCCGCAGCTCACGGTGCTCTCCATCGCCCCGGTGATCGCGCGCGCGGTCCGCGAGGTGTTCGAGGACGGGTCGGTCACCAACCTGTTCGACGGCAACGCGTAGGGGCCCTGCGCGCTCGAGGGCAGTCTCCGGTGCTGCCGGGCGTCCGGCGGCCTGTCCCGGAACCACTCCCGAGAACCGGGTCGTGGGGACCCGGTTCTGCGACGGAGTCGGCGAGCCCGCACTCGAGGCCGCACGGCGCCGAGTGGAGTCCCGCGGCTGCCGCCGTAGCCGTGATGGTCCACTCGCCCGGGCAGCCCCGCCGTCACCAGTGGCGACGCACTCGATGCGGCCGCAGCTCGACGACGACGGCGCGGTAGGACTGCACCGATAGGCTGCTCTCGTGCCGCCGTTCGGACCAGTGTCGCGCCGCGCCTTCCTGGCCGCTGGGTCCGCCCTGGCGGTCGCGGGCGTCACGGGCTGCACGGGCCCGGTCCCGGAGTCCCTCGACGACGGGCCGTGGGGCTGGACGCGTCAGGCCGGACCCCTCGAGCTCGGCGTGACCCACACCGAGTACTCCCTCGCGCCCGCCGATCCCGCGCCGTCGCGGGCCCGGGCGTCCGCGGTCCTGGCGCGCTCCGGGCGGTGGCAGGCGCAGCACCTGATGGGCTGGGGCGCGCTCGACCCCGAGCCCGCGCCGGGCGCCGTCGACTGGTCCTCGCTCGACCCCCGGCTGACGCTCGTGGCGGCGACCGGCGGGCGCGCCGTGCTCACGGCCGCGGCCGCCCCGGACTGGATGAAGGGCGGCGCGCCCGGCACCACGGACTTCTCGCGGATCGAGGTGGCCCCCCGGCCGGAGCACCACGACGACCTCGCGGCCCTCGTCGCGCGGGCGGTCGCCCGGTACCCGGGCATCGGCGCGGTGCAGGTCTGGAACGAGCTGAAGGGGTACTTCGACGCGGCGCACGACACGTGGGACGTTGCGACCTACACCGACCTCTACCGGCGGGTCCGGGACGCGGTGAAGGCGGTGCGGGCCGAGGTGCTCGTCGGCGGGCCGTACGTCCCGCTGGATCTGTGGGGGGACCCGGGCGTCGCGCCGAGCGACCTGCGCGGGCCCTGGGGCACCACCGACGGCCGCGGCCTGGACGCCGTGGAGTACTGGCTCGCGCAGCACGGCGGCGCCGACTTCGTGTGCGTCGACGGCGGCTCCGCGACCCGTGACGCCGGGCTGACCACCGACGCGGTGGGCGCCACCGACCGGTTCGCCGCGGCCACCGCGTGGCTGCGGGCGCGCACCGACCTCCCGGTGTGGTGGTCCGAGTTCTACCCGGAGCCGACCCGCGGGGCCGACGGCGCCGACGATCCGGCCTCGCCCGCCCGCGCCGCCGCGACCCTGGCCGCCGTGGCGGCCCTCGCCCGCGGCGGGGCGGCGGTCGCCCTGCTCTGGCAGCCGCAGGCCGCGTCGTCGCTGCCCTACGCGGCGCTGTGGACCGACACCGCCGATCCGGACGGTGGACAGGCGACGGCGTTGACCGAGCCGTGGGCGTGGCTCGCCGCCCGGCTGGCCACCGGGACCGTCGACCTCGGCCGCTCCCCCGACGGGCGCGTGCTCGGCTTCCGCGCCGGCGACGGGACCCTCGTGGTCAACACCGACGTGGCGGAGGTGGCGGTCTCCGGGGTGACCGTCGGCGCCTACGGCTCGGCGGTCCTCCCGCGCTGAGGCGGCGCGCCCGGTCATCCCAGGCCCGCCGCGACGACGGCCGCGAGGACGCCGGCGACGGTCCCGACGGCGAGGGCGGTCAGCACGGTGAACGTGACGCCGACCCCGCTCATCTCCTTCGGTGTCCCCGCGCCGTCGGCCGTCCCCGCCCGCCCGGCGCGGCGCTCGACGGCGACCGCGCGGGCGACGCCGAGGAGCGCGACGAGCCCGGCGAGGATCCAGCCGAGGGTGGTGAGCAGACCGGGGGGTGCGTCGTACACGGCGGGCTCCTCAGGGGGTGGTGCGGGTGAGGACGAGGGCGAGACCGCCGTCGTCGTGGGTGACGCGGTACCGGCCGGTGGCCGCGATCGCGAGCATCGCGGCGCGGCTCCAGCCGGGCCGCTCCCCGCGCAGGACGACGCCCTCGGCGTCGACGACGGGCAGCGAGACGATCTCCAGGGGCCGGTCGGCGAGGGCGCAGCGGACCGGGTCGTCGGCGAGCGCGTCGCAGGTCGTCGGGGTCTGGGCGACCTCGCCGACCCGGTCGACGAGCATCGGCACCACGGGCGAGAGCGGCAGGACCGTCGACCCGGCGGGGGCGGCGTCGAGCACCTGGCGGGTCAGCGAGACCTCGGCGGGGGTGAGCGAGACGTAGGCGTCGTTGCCGCCCCGGACGGTCACCACGGCGGCGAAGAGCACCGCGGCCCCGAGCACGAGGGCGACCGTGCCGACCCTGCGCCCCCGGTGGCGCAGGGCGCGCAGGGCCTCGGCCCCGAGAACGGCGAGGAACGGCAGCGCGTAGAGGAGCACCCGCAGGAACACCTCGCCGCCGTAGCTCTGCACGAGGACCAGCCCGGCAGGGGCGAGCGCCAGCGGGAGCCAGACGAGCTCGCCGTGGCGTCGCCATCGGATCCAGGCCCCGACGGCGGCGAGGCCGACGGTCGCGAGCGCGAGCACGACGCGGGCGGCCTTGACGGCGAGCTGGCCGGGGTCACCGACGAGCCGGTCGGTGAGCGCGGAGGCCACCGACCCGCCCGCCTGCCCGACGTCGCCGGTGGCGAGCGCCAGCTGGTTCAGCCAGAACTCCTGCCCGCCCAGCACGATCCAGGTGACGACCGCGACGAGGAGCACGACGACGAGCCCGCGGCCGCCCCAGAGCCGGCCGGCGACGACGAGGACCGCGAGCTGGGCCAGCAGCGCGAACGGGGTGAGCTGGTGGGAGACCGCGAGGGCCACGAACCCCAGCGAGATCAGCGCCCAGCCGCCGAGGACGACGCGCGGCGGGGTCGCCGGGTGCGGGCTGCGCCACCGGGCGGCGCTGGTGGTGACCAGGCCCGGGAGGGCGCGCAGCCGGGCCGCGACCCCGGCCGCGGCGTCGGTCAGGGGCGGCCGG
Organism: Actinomycetospora sp.; assembly: GCF_055612215.1. Lineage (NCBI taxonomy): Bacteria > Bacillati > Actinomycetota > Actinomycetes > Pseudonocardiales > Pseudonocardiaceae > Actinomycetospora > Actinomycetospora sp. The sequence continues at coordinate 4,453 of NZ_JBVPVA010000335.1, forward strand.
GCGGTCGCGAGCGGGCCGAGGGCGACGACCCAGATCGCGACGACCACGAGCATCGCGGCGGCCTGCGGCGAGAAGTAGTCCTGCTCGATCCAGTTGAGGCCGAGGAAGAGCCACGCCGCCACCCACGGGGCCCGGACGCCGCCGATGAGCCGGCGGGCGAGGACGAGCACGGCGGTGGCCCACACGAGGGCGACGACGGGCGGGGCGAAGCGCAGCACCGCGTCGAGGTCGGTGAGCCCGGCGGCGTCGCGGATCCACGCCCACTGCGCGAAGAACCCCGCCCAGCTGAAGCGCGCGTCGACGCCGGTGGGGACGCGGCCCGCCGCCGCGATCGCGTCGATGAACCCGGCGTGCAGCCACGCCACCGGCATCCGCGCGGCGGACTCGACGACCGAGGCGAGGCCGGTCGTGCACAGCGCCAGGACCGCGGTGAGCCCGCCGAGCACCCGGGCGGACGGGGCCGGCCCGAGCAGCTCGACCAGGCAGGCGGCGACGGCGAACCCGACCGCGGCCCACGCCGCGACGGGGAGGACCCCGGCGAGCCCGAGGCCGCCGAGCGCGCCCAGGTCGGTGCCGGCCGCCGCGGTGGGCAGCAGGGCCAGGGCCGCGGCGCCGAGCAGGATCGCGAGGCCCCGCAACGGACGCGGGTCGGCCGCGCGCGGGCCGCTGGCCGGGCCCGGTCGCGGGGCGGTCCGCCGTGGGCCCGTCGGCACGCGGTGGCGGGCCTCCGGCACCTCCGGGGCCTCCGGGGGGACGAGGAGCAGCAGGGGCAGGGCCATCGTCATCGGGCACCGTCCTGGGCAGCCGGGGTCGATCCGGACGCGAGGCGCTCGGTGAGGCGGGCGGCGCGGTAGAGCAGCGCGCGGCGCCGGCGCGCGAGCGGGGCGTGCAGGCGGCCGACGACGACGTCGCGACGCCTCACCACCCCCCGGTCGGCGGCCGCGACGGCGGCTGTGAAGGCCCGTTGGAGGCGGTAGTCGGACCCGTGGTCCGCGGCGGACACGGCGTGCCCGCCGACCCGGAACCGGGCCACGGTCGCCGTCTGGCCCAGGTACCGGCCGTGGTGCAGGAGCCGCAGCCACAGCTCGAGGTCCCCGAGGGCGGGGACGTCGCCGTAGCCGCCCGCCGCGAGGTAGCGGTCCCGGCGGAACGTCGCGGCGGCGTCGGGCCCGATCGGGTTCGCGCCGGAGCGCACCACGCGGCGCACGACCGCGGCCCGCCCCTGCCGGCCGGTCAGCCCGCGCACGAGGCGCGAGGAGACGAGGACGGTGCCGTGCTCGTCGACCATGCGCCGGCGCCCGACGACGAGCGCGAGGTCGGCGTCGGCCTCCAGCGCGGCTACCTGGGTGGCCAGGCAGTCGGGCTCGAGCAGGTCGTCGGCCGGCAGGATCTTCAGCAGCGGCGCGTGCGAGAGCGCGACCACGCGGCGGAAGTTCTCCGTCAACGGCACCGTGGTCGGGCTGCGCCAGACCGAGAGACGGGGGTCGTCGAAGCCCGCGAGGACCTCGGTCGTGCCGTCGGTGGAGCCGTTGTCCAGGACGACGACCTCGAGCGCGGTCAGCGTCTGGTCGAGCACCGAGCGCAGGGTCGCCGCGAGGTGGCGGCCGCCCTGGTACACGGGGATGCAGACCGCGACGCGCGCCCCGGGGACCCGGCCGGGCCCGGCGACGAGCACCGGGGGGCCGGCGACGGGCGGGTCGACGAGGGTCAGGACGGGGCTCGGGACAGGACTCGGGACGGCGCCCGGACGGGTCGGGCTGGGCAGGCTCATGCCGGGCTCTCCTCGGTGGTGGGGCGGGTGCGCGCCGGGTCGCGGCGGGTGCGGAGCAGGACGACGCCGGCCACGAGGGCCTGGACGGCGACGAAGGCGACGGCGAACACGGTCTGCGGGTCGGCGGTGTCGCGGGGCACCAGCAGCACGGCCGTGACGACGAGGGCGGTGGTGGCGACGGCGAGGCGGGCGTAACGCAGGCCCCGTCCGAGCGCCTGGTGCTGGGCGAGCCGGTGGATCGTGAGCAGCCGCAGCGCGCACCCGGCGAGCAGGATGCGCAGCACCCCGGCCTCGGCGACGTAGGCCGGTCCGAACAGGGCGAGCGCCGGCTCGGCGAGCAGGGCCCCGAGTGCCAGCAGCGGCCCGACGACGAGGAACAGCCGCCGGCGCAGCGTGCGGGTGAGCTCGGCAGCGCGCCCGGGCTCCCGGGCCACGCCGGAGGCCAGCGAGGACGAGAAGTAGGTCGCCAGCACGTCGACGACCGTGATCGCCTGCCACGCGATGAAGAACCGGGCGCCCACCTCGGTGCCGAAGCGCAGGACCACGAGCAGCGGGACCTGGTTGAACAGCACCGCGGTGGCCACCTGCCCGAGATAGGTCGGCCCGAGGAACCCCGCGGCCTCCCGCAGCCCCGGCACCCGGCCCGGCGCCGCGTCCCCGCGACGGGTGAGCACGAGCGCCTGCAGGGTCACCAGCGCCACGCACGCCGCCAGCGGCACCAGCCACGACAGGACCAGCCCGGTGCTGGTCAGCGAGGACCCCGCGGCGAGCAGGATCGCGAGCCGCCCGGCGGCGAACAGCGCCGTCCGCAGGGGCGCCCACCAGGGCCGGCCGAGGCCGACGAGCACGAAGTCCTGCTGCTGGAACAGCGCGTAGAGCACCGCCGCGAGCACGAACAGCGCGACGCCCGCGACGCGGGCCGGACCGGACGCCCCGGCGCCGGTCACCGCATCGACGATCACCGACGACCCGGGCAGGAGCAGGTAGAGCGCCGCGACGACCCCGGAGAGCACCGCGACCGCGCCGAGCGCCGGGACGAGCAGCCGCCGCGCGGAACCAGCCGCGGCGGGCAGCCAGCGCAGCAGCCCGACACCGACGTTGAGCTCGGTGACGCCCGCGACGAGCAGGAACGCCGACACGAACGCCGTCGCCGTGCCCAGCTCGGCCGGGGAGAGCACCCGCGCCGCGAGGATCCACGAGAGCATCCCGACCAGGGCGGACCCACCCGCGGCCAGCGCCATCGCCATCCCGTCGTGCAGCGACCCGTCGGGCCCCGCGGTGACGGGCGCCGCGGGCGCGGCCGCGGCGGTCACGCGGTCACCGCCGCGGGGCGACGGCGACCCACCGCCGCGAGCACCAGCACGGGCAGGCAGACGACGACGGCCCCGACGAGCGCCGCGACCGGGTGCCACCACGTCGTCACCACCATCGCCTGCGCGACGACGATCCCGGCCGCCACGCTCGCGCCCACCGCGACGACGAGTCGCTCGGCGAACCCGGCGGGACGCACCAGGGCGGACAGCGCCCAGCCCGGCCCGAGCAGGAGGAACACCACGGTCGCGACGGCCCGGACGGCGGCGGGGACGGCAGCGGTCCCGAGGACCGCGCCCGCCGCCGCGACCAGGCCGGCGACCGCGAGCCCGGCCGCGACGGACCGCTCCCCGCTCACGGCGTCGGCTCCACGGCGACCGGTCCGACGACGGGGGCGACGACGTCGAGCAGGGCGGGCGCCACGCGGGCGAGCCGGCCCCGCACGTACCCCGAGCCGGCCGCGGCCAGGGCGACCGGGATCGCCGTGGCCGCCACCAGCGCGCGGGCGGCACCGGAGCGGTCCCGGTGGCGCAGCGCGGTGCCGGTGGCCCGCAGTTCCCGGGCGACGGCGCCGGGCAGCACGTGGCGGCTGTAGGCCCGCTCGGTCGCCAGCCCGGCCTGCGTGCCGCTGCGGCGGGTCACCACGGCCTTGGAGATCCCCTCGGCGTGGCAGCGGCGCACCAGGTAGCGCCAGCCCGTGCGGTCGGCCGAGACGTGGTGGTCCACCACCGCGTCCGGGTCGAGGACGATGCGGGCCCCCGGCAGCAGGCGCCGCAGCCGCAGGCACAGCTCGGTCTCCTCGCAGCCCAGCGGCACGGTCCCGACGCGGCCCATGTCCTCGCCGAACCCGCCCGTCGCGACGAGGGCCTCCCGGCGGAACGCCATCGAGCAGCCCATGACGTTGCGGACCTCCACCGGGCCGCCCGCGCCGGTGGTCCGGTGGAGATCCGCATCCCTCCCCGCCCGACCGGTGGCGCTCCCCGTCGCTGCGCTCGC
>NZ_JBVPVA010000346.1:0-5282 GCF_055612215.1 Actinomycetospora sp.
CGAGCGTCAGCCGCCCGGGCGCACGATTCCGGGGGCCGGACCGGCGTAGGCTCCCGCGACGTGGCGAGAGGTGGGACGCGGACCGGCGCCCGGGAGCCCGATCGGTCGGACCGCACCTCGGCGCGGCCCCCGATACCGACCCGCCCCCGGCGGCGGCGTGACCGGCGTGGGCGCGGCATGCGGGCGCCGCTCTACCCCGCGGGCTCACCGGCCTCACGCACCCGGGCCGAGCGGTTCGACGCGGTCGTCCTCGAGGCGCTCGAACCGATCGAGGACCGTTGGGGCGCCGAGCTCGACGACCTCGACGTCGCGGTGGACGACGTCCCCGACGTCGGGGACACCGCCCCGGACGACGACGGCGTGGTCGGCGACGGCGACATCCCGCTGGCGCGCCTGGTCCCCGCGGGCGTCGACCGCCGGGGCGCCCCGACCCGCGCCCGGATCGTGCTCTACCGCCGCCCCCTCGAGGCGCGCGCGCTCGACGGCGAGGACCTCGCCGACCTGCTCCACGACGTGCTCGTCGAGCAGGTGGCCGAGTACCTCGGCGTCGAGCCGGACACGATCGACGGCGAGGACTGACCCGGCGCGTCAGAAGCCGTGGTGCACGGCCTCGACGTTGTGGCCGTCGGGGTCGCGCAGGAACACCCCGTAGTAGCCGGGGTGGTACTCCGGCCACTCCCGCGGCGCGTGCAGCACCTCCACCCCGGTCTCCAGGGCGACGGCGTGCACGGCGTCGACCGCGGCGCGGTCCGGCGCCGAGAACGCGACGTGCAGCTCGCTCCCCAGCGCCCCGCCCGGGGTGAGCCAGAACTGCGGCGGGCCGGCGGGGCCGGCGAGCCCCACCACGGCGCTGCCCTCGTGGGGGATGCGCACCGCCTCCTGGAGGCCGAGCGGGGCGAACAGGCGGAGGTAGGCCGCGACGGAGGCGTCGACGTCGGCGACCGGGAACCCGAAGTGGTCGATCACACCGGGACCGTAGCGCCGCCCACCGACATCGTCCGGCGTCTCAGTCCAGACGGGTCCGCGAGGGCAGCGCCGACACCGCGGTGAAGAGCACCAGCGCGAGCTGGGACAGCAGCAGAAGGTCGCGCAGGGTGTCGTCGCGGTCGATCACCACCGGTCCGCCGGTGGAGGGCACCGCGACCCCGACGAGGTGGCCCCAGGCCGACACCACCGGCGCCGGGTACCCGCCGACCGACGCGCTCCAGCCCGACTCGCGCTCGGCGGCGAGGACGACGAGCCGACGGTTCGCGCCGGGCGAGATCTGCACGCCCACCGCGGGCGGCACGCCGGGCAGCGTGGTGATGCCCGTCGCCCGCTGCGGGGCGGCCTTGGCGTCCGTCGCGTCGTCGGAGACCGGCGGCTCGAGCAGGACCGCGCCGGCCACGGGCAGGCCGACGGCGAGCACCGGGCGGCCGTCGGTGGTCGGCGGAGCCGGGGTGAGCAGCGGCCCCGCCGCCTCGCGGGCGCGGTCGGCCACCGCCGGGTCGGGCAGCACGACCGCGGCGGTCCCCGCGGTGGCGAGCTCGGCCGCCCCGGCCTGCACCTTCGCCGGGTCCCCGGAGAGCAGCGCGGAGACGTCGCGGGTCAGGCGGGCGGGTGCGGCGCCGACCGGGGCGAGGTCGTCGTCGCCGTAGCGCGGGAGGTCCGGGCCCGCCCGGCGCGTGCGGTCGGCGTCGAGGGCGTAGCCGGGGCCGTCCGGCAGCCGGGTGAGCCCGACGTCGACGACGCTGGCCCCGGCGGCCGCGAGCCGGCCGGCGTAGGCCGGGTCGAGCGCCGCGGCGGGACGCGCGGCCAGCGCGCCCCCGGAGCCGAGCAGCAACGCGGCCAGTGCCAGGGCCGCCGCCATGGCCGCGGCGACCGGCACCGCCGACCCGCGCACGCGCCGGCTGCCGGTGCCCGAGGCACCACGCCGGGTCCGGAGCCGGGCCCCGAGCACCGTGCCGACCCGCGATGCCGCGGAGGCGGTGCCGCCCGAGACGCGCGCGAGCACGCCGTCGGGACCGAGGTCGATCTCGGAGTCGCCGCGGCGGCGCGGGGCGGGCCTGTGCCGGGGGCCCGACCGGCCGGTCACCAGCGTGCCCAGCGGCGTCACCTGGGCCTCCGCGACCAGGGCGAGCAGCGTCCACAGCACGCCGCACGCGGCGAACGCGAGCGCGGGCCCCGTCCAGCCGGGACGCGGGTCGCCGCCGGAGAGCGGCGGGAGCGAGACCGTCCCGACGACGCCGGCCGCGACGACGCCGAGGACCGTGATCGCGAGGCCCGGCACGACGCTGCGCCGCGGGGCGAGCAGCGCCCCGACCACCGCGGCCAGCAGCGCGACGAGCCCGACCACGGGCAGGGACCCGGGGCCGCCGGGGTCGAGCGAGAGCACGTCGAGCGTCCCGGCGAACCGCTCGAGCACGGGCGAGCCGGTGCCGTGCACCAGGACCTGCGGGGCGCGCAGGAGCGTCGAGGGCCACGGCAGGAGGAGCAGGACGGGCAGGACGACGACGACGCCGAGCGCGATGGCCCGGCGGCGGGCGGCGCCGGGCGGGGCCGGCACCAGGACGAAGCCCACGACCACGACGACGAGCACGAGGACGTGGACCAGCGGCGCGAACGCGGACACCACGGCGAGCAGCAGGACGGTCCCCGCCGCGGCGCTCCACCACGACGCGCGCCGCCCCTCGACGCGGCTCCCGCGCAGCACCGCGGCGACCCCGGCCAGGACCACCGGGAGGAGCACCACGGCGACGACGCCGTCGAGCCGGCCCTGCGCGACGGCCGCCCCGGTGATCCCGAGCAGTGCGTAGACCGCGGCGGCGAGCGCGCGCAGCACCCGGCCGACCCGGATGCCGCGCGTCGCGACGTAGGCCGAGAGCCCCGCCAGCGGCAGGGCCGCGAGGAGCACCAGCGACACCGCGGCCGCCGGGCCGTCGCCGCCCGCGACCGGCCAGAGGATCCCGCCGAGGATCCCGACGACGGCGAGCGCGGCCGACGCGGGCGCGGCGGTGCCCCCGGAGACGGGGTGCCACTCGGCGAGGTAGGAGCTCCACAGCGGGCCCAGCTCCGGCAGCGCGCGGATCCGCCCGCCCGCGAGGTCGAACCCGAGCCGGGAGCGGTTGACCACCAGCGACACGACCGACAGCGCCAGGACCAGCAGCAGCGGCGGGGCGAGCAGGAGCTCGCGCAGCACCCGGCCGGTGGTGACCGGGACGACGACGAGCTGCTCGTCGTCCGCGGCGGACCGTTCCGGGGCCGGCCCGGCGCCGGCGCCGGCCCCGCCGCGGGGCCCGGGGATGCCGACGAACGCCGTCGCGGCGTCGGGGGACCCGATGAGCTCGGTCGGGCCCGCGGCGCCGTCGGCACCGGACGCGGCCAGGGTGACGCCGACGGACTCGCCGGGCCGGCGCAGGCCGGCCTTGCGCCGGGTGCTGCGCTTCGGCGCCGTCACCCCCGCGGGCAGGGCGCCCTGCCCGACGAGCAGCGCGCCCTCCTCGGGGCCGTCGGCGACGGCGGCGGAGGAGGCCGGGGTGGCGCGGGCCGGCCGGTCCGCCCAGTCGGGCAGGCGCCCGAGGGCGAGCTCGTCGCGCACGCGGGCGCGCACGACGCGGGTGAGGCCGCCCTGGACGGCGTTGCGCAGGCGCGTGGTGCGGCTGGTCAGCAGGCCGCGCATCCCGCGGGGGACGGCGGGGTCGCCGCTCGCCAGGCGCCGGCGGCGGGCCTCGCGCAGGTCGCCGAGGTCGGCGAGGACCCGCCCCATCGCGCCGAGCTCCGCGGTGGCCGCGCCGGGCCGGCGCAGCAGCAGGAAGCCCAGCGCGCGCAGCACCGCGAGCAGGGGCAGGCGGAGCAGGCCCAGGACGAACCCGGCCCCCGAGGAGTTGGCGAGCACCGTCCACTGGCCGTTGCGCCGGTCGACGGTGCGGAACCCGCCGTCGCACCCCCGCGCGTCGAGGCCGCGGGCACCGGTGGTGACGGCGCGGGCGTGGTGCAGCCGGGCCGACGGCACGCACAGCACGAGCCCGCCCGCGCGGTTGATCCGCCACCCGAGGTCGATGTCCTCGCGCAGCAGGCCGAGCGCCGAGTCGTAGCCGCCGAGGGCGTCCCACTCGCGACGACGCACCAGGGCCCCGGCCGACCCGACCGCGAGGACCTCGGAGTTGGTGGCGAACTGCCCGAGGTCGAGCTCGTCGATCCCGATGCCGGTCTGGCGGTGCCCGGAGGCGTCGGTGGACAGCCCGGCCTCGACCACCACGCGCGGGTCGTCCCGGTCGAGCTGGAGGGGACCGAGCATCGCCACGGCGGGCGAGGCCTCGGCGACGGAGAGCAGGACGTCGAGGCAGGACGGCTCGGGAGCGGCGTCGTCGTGCAGGATCCAGAGCCGGTCGCCGGTCCCGCGGTCCCCGGAGCGCCCCCAGCGCCGGTCCGCGTCGGCCACGCCGGCGGCGACCGCGGTGCCGAACGGGGTGTCGCGCGGCAGGTCGAGCACGACGTCGACGGCGTTGGAGGAGCGGAGCAGGTCCTGGGTCGAGTCGGTGGACCCGGTGTCGACGGCGATCACCCGCCGCGGGGCCACGGTGAGCCGGCCGAGCGCGCCGAGGGTCTCGGGCAGCCAGGCCTCGCCGTCGTGACAGACGAGCACGGCCAGTACGGGCGCCGTCGCGGCCACGCGTCCCGTCCCTCCCACGGCGCGGCCCGGGTGCGTCCGGAGCGGCCGCCGTCGTCACGCCGTCGTCGGTCCCGGCCTGCGCCGGGCGACGACGAGACTAGAAGGGCCCCCCGACGGCCTCGTCAGGGGACCGGGGCGCGAGCGGGTCGCCCGGGCGTCACGGCGTCACGGCCCGCCGAGACCGGGCGCGCGGAGGATCACGGGCGCGACCGCCGCCCGGTGGACGGACGCGCCCGGCACGTGACGTCGTCAGACGACGCGGCGCTTGAGGCGACGACGCTCCCGTTCGGAGAGCCCGCCCCAGATACCGAAGCGCTCGTCGTGCCCGAGCGCGTACTCCAGGCACTCGGCCCGGACCTCACAGCTGTTGCAGATCTGTTTGGCCTCGCGGGTGGATCCGCCCTTCTCCGGGAAGAACGCCTCAGGATCGGTCTGGGCGCACAGCGCGCGCTCCTGCCACTCCTGCTCGTCCTCCCCCGTGAGAGCCATCAGCTCCCCCAGGACGTCCCGCCCACCGGACCCCACACTGCCCAGCACCACCGACCCGCGCTCCACACCGTTCACACGGCCTCCCTCACCACCGCTAGCACTCCCCAGCTGGCGGAGCGCCGGCCCCGCACCGGCGTGTACC
>NZ_JBVPVA010000724.1:0-6879 GCF_055612215.1 Actinomycetospora sp.
CGGTAGCCGGCGCCCCGCACGGTCTCGAGCAGGTCGCTGCCGTACGGCTTGTCGATCTTGCGACGGAGATAGGACACGTACTGGTCGACGACGTTCGAGACTCCGTCGTACGCGAAGTCCCACACGTGTTCGAGGATCATCGTGCGTGACAGCACGCGGTCGGGATGGCGCAGGAAGAGCTCAAGGAGCGAGAACTCCTTGGTGGAGAGCGTCAGCTCGTCCTCCCCGCGCCAGGCCCGCCTGCTGGCCGGATCGAGGACCAGTTCCCCGACCCGCAGCACCGTCGGGCGGTCCACGCCCCCGCGTCGGATGAGCGCGCGCACCCGGGCGGCGAGCTCGCCGAAGCTGAACGGCTTGGCCAGGTAGTCGTCGGCGCCGACGTCCAACCCGCGGATACGGTCGTCGACGGCGGCGCGGGCGGTCAGCATGAGGATGGGCGACCAGCGGCCGGATTCCCGGAGCCGTCGGCACACCTCGAAGCCGTCGGTGCCGGGCAGCATCACGTCGAGCACGATCGCGTCGTAGACGAACTCCTGGGCCTGCCACAACCCGTCCGTGCCGTTGGTCGCGACGTCGACGGCGTAGCCGTCCTCCTCCAGACCCCGGCGGATCAGCGCGGCCATCCGCACCTCGTCCTCGACCACCAGGACCCGCATGGGACGAACGGTAAGGCGAGGTCTATGTGAAGCCGATGAGGACTCCTTCTGTGGCGAGCCCCGAACGTGTCGGTCTCGTGCTCTCATCGGTCTGACATCGACGGGCGCGCACATTCACCGCTATGTCCTCGTCGACGCTTCGTCCGGTGGCCCCAGCGCCGCCCCGGGCGCCACGCGGTGCCGCTCAGCTCCTGCTGGTCTGCGTGATCGTTGCCGTGGGGGCCTTCGAGGCGATGTGGTTTGGAATCGTCACCGATACCGGCCTGGCCGTCGCCGACCCGGCTGTGATCGCCTGGGTCGTTACTCATCGCACTCCGGGCCTGGTCGCGGCTGCCCGGACGGTCAGCGCCGTCGGCGCCCCGGTGGTCGCGGTGACCGCGATCGCGATGGTGGTCGGCTGGTCGGTGTGGCGCTCACGCTGGCGGGTCGCCGCTCTCGGGGCGGCCGGGATCGGTGTGCTGATCCTCGCCGACGTGGGGATGAAGACCGCGGTCGCGCGGGCTCGGCCGGCGGTCGCCTGGCAGGGGGTGTCCGCCCAGGGGTACGCGTTCCCCTCGGGCCATGCACTGCTCTCGGCCGGGGTGCTCCTGCTGCTCGCCTGGCTGGTCCACCGCCACGAACTGTTCCCGATCGGCAAACGCACGCGCGTTGCGCTCGGCGTGCTGAGTGGCTGCTTCGTCGCCGCGGTCGGTGCGTCCCGGGTGGTGCTCGCGGTGCACTTCCCCTCGGACGTGTTCGCCGGGTGGTCCCTGGCCGTCTTCGTCGTCGCCGTCCTCGGGTTTGTCGACACCACCTGGATGCGGCAGGTGGCGACGTGAGCGTCGACCCGGTCGCCGTCCTGTCTGCAGTGCGGGGTCCGTGGCTGTACGTCGTCGTGGGTGTCGGCGCGCTCCTAGAGTCCGCCGCGTTCATCGGCCTCGTCGTGCCCGGGGAGACCCTGATGCTGCTCGCGGGAGTGGTCGCGGCCCTGGGGGGTGTGCACCTGTTCGGCGTCATGGCCGTCGGCGCGGTAGGCGCCGTCCTGGGCGACCAATTGGGTTACCAACTCGGTCAGGCCTTCGGATCGGCCTTGAGGCGGGGACACATCGGCGGGCGCGCCACTGCCCGGCGCTGGGTCCGCGCCGAGGAACTGGTCGCCCGGCACGGCGGGCTGGCGGTCTTCGTCGCCCGCTGGATCGGGGTGCTCCGGGCCGTCGTCCCGGCGGCGGCGGGCGCCGCCGCGCAGCCTCGCCGGACGTTCACGGCCTGGAACGCGGTCGGGGGGACGCTCTGGGCGATCTCCATAGTGGGCGTGGGGTACCTCGCTGGAGCTTCCTGGCCGGTTGTCGCGCGCCGGCTCGGCGTGGGCTCCGTCGTCCTCGCCGTGGTGCTCGCGGGAGCAGTGGTCCTCGTGTTGGTGCTCAGGGCGTGGCGGCAGCATCACTCCTCTGACCGGCCCGACGGGGTGGACGTTCGCGACCCGACCTGACGGTCATCCGCGCCTACCTCTGGACACTCGACGGGCCACCGGCGGGCGGCTTGGCCGGGCGGCACCTCGCGGACGACGTCCCTCGAACAATGGGTGGTCGATGGCTGCCTCCAGCTCACCGTCGTTTGCGTAGCTCAACGCGGTCCACCCGTGCGACCGTACGGCCCAACGACGGCGAGGTGGCTTACCGTGCTCGGGGGTCTCCTGCCCCTTGAGCGAGGGTGCACGTCGAAGGTCAGCTCCGGGACGTTCATCGGCCGCACATCGACGGTCGACCATCATCGGGTGATGCGTTTGATCTCCGTGTCCGGTCCGAGCCGGGCCAGCGTGCTCGTTGGGTGGCTCCGGTGACCGCCTCCGTCGCCGCTTCGCTGCTGCTCGTCCTCGTCGGAGTCGCGTTCCTGTGCGCGGCGACTCTCGCGTGGTGGCGGCTGCGAGCTGACCCCTCCTCGCGGGTCCTGCACATCACCGGCGTGGTTATCGACGTGCTCGTCGGGCTCGCGGCCCTCGCCGACGGCGTCGTGAGCGTCATCGCCGAGCCAGAGCGTGTCGTCGTCTGGTCGATCGGGTCCGTGGCCCTGGCCGTCTCGCTGGTCCTGCTGGTCATGCGGCACCGTCAGACAGACCTGCACCACTGATCCTCAACACAGGGCTCAGTCGCGGCGCGCCCCCGTCGTCGCGCGCACAAGCCTGCCGCGGGCGACGAGCTCGAGAACGAAGGCGACGGCGACGGTCTCGGCGGCGAGCAGCCCGATCAGGACGAGGATCTGTGCGGCCGCGGCCTGAACCGGGTTGCCGCCGCCGATGAGGACGCCGACGAAGGCGCCGGGCAGCGTGACGAGTCCGACCGACCGGGTCTGGTCCATCGGCGGCACAGCGCCTGGGTCGCCGCAGGCCGGCACACAATCATCGCTGCATCGCGACGGCGTCCGCCGAGGGCGAGGGCGCCCTCGTACTGGTCGCGCTGGGCCTCGAGGTCGTCGAGGTCGTCGAGGTCGTCGAGGGCTCGCCGGCCGCTCAGCGACGTGGCGGTCATCGACCCGCCGATGACGATGCCGGCGACGGGGACGACCGCGATGCCGGTGAGGGGCACGGCGCCGCTGACGAGGACGAGGGCGAGGACCGGTAGCACTCCCGCGACGATCGCCGCCGCGGCGAGCAAGCCGCTGCGGTCGCGGGTCATCCGACGGGTCGAGGTGAGCGAGGCGACGCCGAGCATCACCAGGACGAACGCCACGGTCAGCCACCACGAGCGGACGACAGCCACGATGATCGTGGCGACCACGGCCAGCTGGAGCACCAGCGCGCACCGACGCCGTCAGCAGGGCTCGGGAGATCCCGAACCGCCCCAGGAGCGACGCGGCCACTGCGATGCCGACGAGCGCCAGTAGGGCGACCGCGAGACCCCGAGGGTGACCGACGCGCCTTTCATCCGCCCGCCCACGATGTGCGTGTCACGAGACGGCGCGTCGCCCGACTGAGGTCATCGCGTGAGTCGACGCCGCGTCATGTTCAGGGCTCCGACGCGGATCGGGCGATCCGGCTCCCGAGTGTCCGAGCCCAATGCCGATCACGACCGCGACGGCCGCGGCGAGGGCGGCCGCCAGCGAGAGCGGGGTCGCGACGACACGCTCCCCGAACCACGCGAGACCGGCGAGTAGGCCCACCACGGGGTCGATCACCACGATCACCGAGACCGCCGTGGCGACCGAGCGGGCCCGTTGCAGGGCGTGCTGGCTCAGCAGCACCGAGAGCGGCCCGACCACGACCGCGGTCCACAGGGCGGGATGCGCGAGGGGCACGGCCCATCCTGAGGCCAGCTCGCCGCCCACGGTCTTGAGCGCCACGGCAGTGACGCCATAACCCAGACCGGTCGCGGCCGCGAGCGCCGTGCCGGTTGCAGCCGTCGCCCGCGCCCGCCATGCGGCGCCTGCCGAGACGGCCAGCGTCGCCCCGGCAAGGACGAGCATGGAGGTCGGCGACGGGGTCACGGTGACAGTGGTGGTCGTGGGCGACAGCGCGATCAGGACGACCGCGAGCCCGACCGCGGTGAGGACCATGCCGGTCGCGCGGCGTGCGGTAGGGCGCCGCCGTAGCAGGACCGACTCCATGAGTGCGGTGATCACGATGCTGGTCACCATCGTCGTTTGCACGACGATCAGGGACCCGATCGCCAACGCCAGGAACTGCAGGCCGAGCCCCGCGACCGTGCCGAGGGTCCCCGCCCACCACCAGCGGCTTCGCACCAGCGTCGACACCAGCCCCCCGGCCCTACGTTCAGCACCCGGCCCACTCATCCCGCGTCGCTGAGCGACGGTGGCGCTGCCGAGCAGGGTCGCCGCAGAGAGGGCGCACGACACGGCCGGGAAAGACCCGCTCACTGGGCCCTGCCCGGAAGTGGAGCGGTGTGCCGCGCCATCAGGACGCCCGCGACGACCGCGGCCGGATCGGCGCCTTGGGGCCACCAGGTGCGGTGTCGATGCGTGGGCTTGCCGATGACGTCCTCGACCGTCGCGGCGAGCTCGCGGGCGTCGTGGGGCCACGGCGCGATTCCGGCCCCGGCGAGGACCTCGGCGTTGGCGCGGCCGTGGCCGGGAATGGGTAGGTAAGTGATCGCGGGGAGGCCGGCGGCCAGCGCCTCGGTCAGCGAGAGGCCGCCGGCGTTGTGGACCAGCACGTCGGAGGCGGCCATGAGGTCACTGACGTCGTTACGCCAGCCCAAGGCAGCCACCCGTGCGTCACGTCCGAGCCGCCCCCGTAGCCTGGCGTTTCGTCCGCACAGAACAACCACGTGCAGGCGCGGGTGGGCGAGGAGATCCCGCACCATGCGCGGGATCGCTCCCATGCCCAACGAGCCGGCACTGATGAGCGCCACCGGCGCGGCGCGGTGGAGGCCAAGTTCGTCGCGCACCGCCTCCCGCGAGCGTCCGGCCTGAACGAAGCCAGGCGCGCAGAGCGGGCCGGTGGCCCGGGCTGCGACCCCGTAACGGCGCGCATCGAGGGCGGTGGCGGTGGTGACCGTTAGGTGGTGGTCGACCGCGGGGTGGCACCAGGTCGCGTGGGCGGCCGGGTCGGTTAGGTAGGTCATCGCCGGCACCGCGACCCGCCCTTGCTCGCGGAGGGCACCGAGCGTCTGGCCGGCCAGCGGGTAGGTGGTCACCACGACGTCTGCGTCCCGGGACCACCGCTCGACCTCGGGCTCCGCCCAGCGGCACACGGTCTCGGCCGTGCGACGGAGAACGCCGTCGTGCTCGAGCCCCTGGAAGACCGAATCGAACAGCGCCGGGGCGTACTGGACCGTCGGCTGGTAGAGGTCCCGCAGGACCTCGCGGGCGAGGGGGGGCAGCGCGTCGAGGTAGTCTCTGACCTCCACCGGCACTCCACGCGCTGTCAGCCGCCGGGCGAGCTCCCGCGCCGCGCCCTCGTGGCCCTGCCCGACGGTCGCGCTCAGCACGAGCACCCGACCCGCCGGCGTTCCGGTAGTGGGCGGCGTCGTGTCACGTCGCCGGGAGCCGGCGAGCGGGACGAGGCGGTGCAGCGACGCGTCGTGGTCGGACGCAATCGACAGGGACACGATGAGGACCTCCGAGGTGCCCGACGGGCGGGCGGGATCAGTGGGAACTGTCCCCAGGGTTGCCGCGTATAACGAGGCGACGCCGCGTGCCGGGTCGGAGCTGGGTAAGAGCTGGGCCGTGCTCGGCGAGGGGTCCGACTCGCAGGCCGGCTTGCGTCCAGGTTCGGATCAGCCCGGGTAGCGCGTGGGCTGCGGCCCACCACGAGCCGGGTGCCGAACACGTGTTCGCGTCGTGGAGGAGCACCGTGCCTCCGCCCTGTTGGGGGCGGAGCACGGCTCGGCGGACCGAGTCTGGGGAGGCGGTCCTGGTCCGGTCCCGCCCCCACGCCGTCCAGAGCACGAGGGTCATGCCCAGCTCCCGAGCTGCGCTTATCGCGACCGTCGACGCGACGCCGTAGGGCGGGCGGTACCAGCGTGGCGTGCTCCCCGAGACATCGCCGACGAGGCCGTGGGCTCGGCGGAGGTCCTCCCGGACCTCACGGGGACCGCGGCGGACGAGCTGGCGGTGGTGCCAGCCGTGTACGGCGAGCTCGTGGCCCCGGGCGGCCATCTGGGCCCGAGCCGCGGGTCCCGCGCCAGCGAGGAACCGAGCAGGAAGAAGGTGGCGCGGACGTCGTGCACCTCGAGGAAGCGTGGGGTGGACAGGTGGTGGGGCCGTCGTCGAAGGTCAGTGCCACCACGTGGTCGGGGTCGCCCGACCGGCGTAGCGAGGGAGCAGGGCCCGCCGTACCGGTCCGATCGCCCCGACGGCCGGCCCGGCGTGAGCCAGGGCAGCCAGGGTCGCGGTGGCTCCCACAAGGGCGGCTCCGCCGAGGCGGCGAGGTGGTCGAGACACGAACCGCACGGTGCTCGACGGAAGGTGTGAGGCCGATGAGCGGATCAAGCGCGGCCGGCCTCGGCCGTCGCCAGCCGGGCGATTCGGCGGTGCGACATCGGGGTCGCCTCGCACGATGAGAGTGGCCGCCAACATTGGGGTGTCCGGTCCGGGAAACCACCGTTCTCATTCCGGTGACACCGTCGGGTATGCCGGGAGAGCATCGCGGTGTCACATGTTCTTCTCACGGGTGATTCGGATGCTTCGCGGCCATGTCATCCCAGCATGCGGCGGCCTCGCCGCGCACGTTGCTCAACAAGGTGCCGGAAGTCACCGTCTGGTTCTGGCTGATCAAGGTCCTGTGCAC
>NZ_JBVPVA010000732.1:0-1716 GCF_055612215.1 Actinomycetospora sp.
GTGCCCACGGCGGCGATCATCAGCCCCGCCACGGCGGGCCCGACGATGCGCGCGGTGTTGAACGTCATCGAGTTCAGCGCGACGGCGTTCTGCAGCGCTCCGGGCCCGACCATCTCCCCGGCGAACGACTGGCGCACCGGCGCGTCGACCGCCGAGAAGCACCCCAGCAGGACTCACAGCACGTAGACCATCGGCAGGGTCACGGTGCCGGTGGTGTCGAGCAGGCCGAGGGTGAGGGCGCAGAGCCCCATGCCCACCTGCAGGACGATGAGCAGGCGCCGCTTGTCGTAGCGGTCGGCGAAGGCCCCGCCGAACAGCGAGAGCAGCAGCGTCGGGCCGAACTGCAACGCGGCGGCGACGCCGAGCGCGACCGGGCTGCCGCCGGAGAGGTTCAGGACCAGCCAGTCCTGGGCCACGCGCTGCATCCAGGTGCCGACCAGCGACACGACCTGGCCGGCGGCGAAGAGCCGGTAGTTGCGGACCCGCAGCGAGGCGAACATCGCCGTCCCTGCCGTCACCGCTGCCTCACGTTCGTTGAGCTTACCTAACCTTCCGGTGGTCGTGCCGGGCCGACGCCCGAGCACCGCCCGTCCCCCGCGATGCCCGAGCCGTCAGCGGCGCGCCGGGTCAGGACTTGGTGTCCTCGAGGGCGAAGCCCACCTTGAGGGTCACCTGGAAGTGCGCGACCTCGCCGTTCTCGACGTGCCCGCGGATCTCCGAGACCTCGAACCACCCGATCTGGCGCACCGTCTGGGCGGCGCGCGCGATGGCCCCCTTGATCGCGTCGTCCACGCTCGTCTCGGACGTCCCGACGATCTCGGTCTTCCGGTAGATGTTGTCCGCCACTAGGGCCTCCTCGGCTGCGAGGGGGCACGCGGTCGCGGGCCCCGTCGAACCCTTACCCGCTGGCTCCCGGACGTCCACATGGGCACGGCACCCGACCCGCCTCACCCGGGGTCGTCGGGCGCCACCCGCGCAGACCGGAGGGGAGCGCCGTGGACACCGAGTCGGGCCAGCGCCGCGTCGAGGGCGATCTCGAGGGGACGCACGTCGCGCGCGAGCCGGGCGAGCATGAGGCCGCCCTGGACGGCGGCGAGGAGCACCCCGGCCAGCTCGACGGCCTCCCCCGCCGCGGTGACGATCCCGCGCTCCTGCCCCACGCCGACCAGGTGCGCGAGGTCGGCGCGCCAGCGGTCGAAGGCCGCGGCCTGGTGCGCACGCAGCACCGGGTCGTCGTCGACCTGGCTGCTGAGCACCCCGAGCGGGCAGCTCAGCGGGCCCTCGCCGCCGCGGTGCACGGCGAGGAGATCGTTCGCCCAGCCGCGGACGTCACCGTCGGTGCCGGCCCCCAGCCGGGGCTGACCGGCGAGCACGCGGGCGAGCTGGTGGTCGATGACGGCGAGGACGAGGCCCTGCTTGCCGCCGAAGTGGTGGTAGAGCTGCGACTTCCCGGTGCCGGTGGACGCGAGCACGTCGCTCACCCCGGTGGCGGCGATCCCGCGCGCCTGCATGAGCGTGGCGGCGGCCTCGACCATCTGCTCGCGGGTCCGGCGTCCGCGCGCGGTCGAGGGGCGCACCACCTGCGAGGTCACGGACCGAGTGTACCGATAGGTACAATCCACGCTAGGGTGCTCGCATGACGAGCGCGGGGCCGACCGACCCCACCCGCACCGGGGACGACGGCCGGGTCGGCGACGAGGCCCCGGTGTCCCCCGA
>NZ_JBVPVA010000753.1:0-1261 GCF_055612215.1 Actinomycetospora sp.
CGGGGTGGTCGGCGACCGCACCCGGGAGGCCCAGGCCGGCCGTGATGCCGAGGGCCCCGACCAGTGCGACGGCCGAACCCGCGATCGTCGTCCTCGTGCGCATGTCGGCCCCCGGTCCCCGGTGCGGACCCGTCGTCGGGCCGCTCATGTCGGGGAGATCGCGTCGATGGGCCGTCCGCGTTATCCGACTACACCGAAGGGATGACGGCGTCCCCTCGACGGAGGGACGCCCGCGCCGGTCCGGTGGTTAGGGTCGGGTCGTGGCCGATCTCGTGGTGGTGGGGGCGTCCCTGGCGGGTCTGCGCGCGGTGGAGGCGGTGCGCGGCGACGGGTTCGACGGGTCGGTCACGCTCGTCGGCGCGGAGGAGCACCTGCCCTACGACCGGCCGCCGCTCTCGAAGGAGCACCTCGCCGGCGACGAGCCCGGCGACTCCACCTACCGCGAGCGGGAGAAGCTCGACGAGATCGGGGTGGAGCTCCTGCTGGGCGCGCCGGCGACCGCACTCGACGTCGAGGCCCGCCGGGTCACCGTCGGGGACCGGGAGCTGGCCTACGACGGCCTCGTGATCGCCACCGGCGCCGACGCCCGCCGCCTGCCTGCCTCCGTCGTCGCCCCGGATCTCGCCGGCGTGGTCGTGCTGCGCACGCGCGACGACTCGCGGCACCTGCACCGGCTGATGCGCCAGGGCAGCCCGCGGGTGACGGTGATCGGGGCCGGGTTCATCGGCTCGGAGATCGCCGCGGTGGCGCGCGGGCTGGGGCTCGAGGTCACGATCGTCGAGGCGCTGCCGGTGCCCCTGGTGCGCGGCGTGGGGGAGCGGATGGGGCGCGCGCTGACCGGCATCCACGAGCGGGAGGGCACGCGGGTGCTCACCGGGGTCTCGGTCGCCGAGGTCCGCGGGGAGGGCTCGGTCGAGTCGGTCGTGCTCGCCGACGGCACCGTGATCGACACCGACGTGCTCGTCGTGGGGATCGGCGCGGCGCCCTGCGTGGGCTGGCTGGAGTCCTCCGGGCTGACGATCGACGACGGGGTGGTCGCCGACGCGACGCTGGCCGCGGCGCCCGGCGTGTACGTGGCGGGGGACGTCGCGCGCTGGCCCAACGCCCTGTTCGACGACGTCCTGGGCACCACCATGCGCCTGGAGCACTGGACGGCGGCCTCGGAGCAGGGGGCGCGGGCGGCCCGCAACGCGGTGGACCCGGCGTCGGCGAAGCCCTACACGACGGTGCCGTACTTCTGGTCGGACTGGTACGCCCACCG
>NZ_JBVPVA010000864.1:0-1617 GCF_055612215.1 Actinomycetospora sp.
CGCCGCTTCGACCAGGTCGTCTGCAACCCGCCGTTCGTGCCCGGCCCCCCCGAGATCGAGCACGTCTAACGCGACGCGGGCCTGGGCGGGGACGGCGCGAGGTGACCGGGCAGCGTCGAGACCGTGGACGGGGAGGTGGTCGGCGCGCTCGACGAACCGGGCCTCCTCGTCCTGCTCGGGGTCCACCGCGACGACCCCGCCCGCGTGGGCACGGCCGACGACCCGGTGCCGGCGATGGCCCGCAAGCTGCACGAGCTGCGGGTGCTGCGGGGCGAGCGGAGCGACGGGGGATCGACACGGGGTGAGCGGAGCGACGGCGGATCGGGCGGGCGCGACGAGCAGTCGTGCGCCGGGACCGCCGCGGGCCTGCTCGTCGTCAGCCAGTTCACGCTGTACGGCGACACCCGCAAGGGCCGGCGCCCCTCGTGGTCGGCCGCCGCGCCGGGCGCGGAGGCCGAGCGGCTCGTCACGGCGGTCGTCGAGGCCCTCAGGGCGCGTGGCGCCCCCGTCGCGACGGGGGTGTTCGGCGCGGAGATGGCGGTCGAGTCCGTCAACGACGGCCCGTTCACGGTGCTCGTCGAGGTCTGAGCGTCCCTCGACGGATCGTGCGCACCCCGTTGCGCTTCCATGGCCCGGAACACGCGTCGGCACCGTCACAAGCGGTTAACCGGGCGGTGTGCGGCAGTCGGGAACGTTCGTGCTCCCCTGCGCGTTCGACCACATGACACGGCACGCACCAGACCAAGTGCCGCGCAGGGAGGATTCCATGACGGCGACACTCGCCCCGCAGCAGTCTCGCGACGCCGAGACCGTCCTGCCCGAGTCGAACCCCGACGTCGCCCCCGAGACTACCGCGCTCCAGACCGAGGCGGAGGCCCAGAGCGATCTCGACGCCCAGAGCCCGGCTGCCGACCTCGTGCGCGTCTACCTGAACGGTATCGGAAAGACCGCCCTCCTGACGGCCGCCGACGAGGTGGAGCTCGCGAAGCGCATCGAGGCCGGGGTCTACGCGGCCCACCTGCTCGAGGACGACTCGCTCGACGCCGGCCGCGCCCGGGACCTCCGGGCGGTCGCCCGTGACGGTCGCCGCGCCCGCGCCCACCTGCTCGAGGCGAACCTGCGGCTCGTCGTCTCGCTGGCCAAGCGCTACACCGGCCGCGGGATGCCGCTGCTCGACCTCATCCAGGAGGGCAACCTCGGCCTCATCCGGGCCGTCGAGAAGTTCGACTACTCCAAGGGCTTCAAGTTCTCGACCTACGCGACCTGGTGGATCCGGCAGGCCATCACGCGTGGCATGGCCGACCAGGCCCGCACCATCCGCCTGCCCGTCCACCTCGTCGAGCAGGTGAACAAGCTGGCCCGCATCAAGCGGGACCTCCACCAGACCCTCGGCCGCGAGGCCACCAACGAGGAGCTGGCCGAGGAGTCGGGGCTCCCGGTCGAGAAGGTGTCCGACCTGCTCGACCACAGCCGTGACCCGGTGAGCCTGGACATGCCGGTCGGGTCCGAGGAGGAGGCCCCGCTCGGGGACTTCATCGAGGACGCCGAGGCCACCGACGCCGAGTCGACGGTCATCTCCGGCCTGCTCCACGACGACATGCGCCGGGTCATCGCCAC
>NZ_JBVPVA010000932.1:0-4003 GCF_055612215.1 Actinomycetospora sp.
CGTTCCCGGGCTCGACGGTCGTGGCCACGGGGACCTCGAGGCGGGTGGCGGCCCCGAGCATGTTCGCCGCGTTCTCGAGCACGCGCGGCGCCCCGGAGATCGCGGGCATCAGCCGTTCCTGCAGGTCGACGACCAGCAGGACGGAGGACCCGGCGGAGAGCAACGGCACGGGACCAGCGTAGGTGCGTTGCCGGCACCGGTGGCCGAGGGTCGCGGCGAGTGGGCCTCCACGGCTGCTCCGGGAGCCATGACGGTCCACTCGGCCGCGCAACCCGGCTCCCGAGCGCGGTGCGCACCTGGTAAGCCCATCGACCATGACCACCGAAGCGGGGATCACCGACCGCGTCGAGCACTACCGGGAACGGTTCGCCACCTTCCTCACCGTCGAGGTCGGGCCGGCCGCGGAGGAACTGGCGAGCCGCGACGTCGGCACCCCGTACAACCCGCGCCTCGACGACGCGGGGCGCATGCACCCCCTGGTGTGGGAGGCGCGCCGGGAGGTCCAGCGACGCTCGGCCAAGGCCGGTCTCTACTCCCCGCACGTCGGCGAGGCGGCCGGCGGGGGCGGCTTCACCCGCGCCGAGATGCAGCACGTCGAGGAGTTCGTCTACCACCGCAGCGGCCTCGGGCTGGGCCTGGCCGCGCTCGGCTGGACCGAGGGCGCGAACGCCGCGATCGAGCACTGTTCGCCGACGGCCCGGCAGCGCTGGCTCGAGCCCCTGGTGGCCGGGGAGATCACCGCGGCGTTCGCGAACACCGAGCCCTCCGTCGGCACGGACGTCCTCGCCATGGAGACGCACGCCCGTCGCGACGGCTCCGACTGGATCCTCGACGGGCACAAGGCGTGGATCACCAACGCCCACTTCGCCGACGTCCTTCAGGTCACCGCCGTCACCGAGCCCGGCGCCGGCACCCGCTCGCTGACGATGTTCCTCGTCGACGCGACCAGCCCCGGCGTCACCCGCGGCCGCGACATCCCGACGATGCTCGACGACGGCCTGACCGGCGAGCTGCACTTCGACGGCGTCCGCATCCCGGCCGAGGACGTCGTGGGGGAGCCGGGCGACGGGTTCGCGCTGGCCATGGCCTGGATCAACTGGCGCCGGATGTGCCGCGGCGGGATGTGCGCGGGGTGGGGCGCGTGGCTCCTCGAGCGCGCCGTCGACCGGGCCCGCCGCCGCACCTCGGGCGGGAGGCCCATCGCCGAGCTGCAGGCCGTGCAGCACCTGCTCGCCGACATGGACGCCGACGTCTACACCGCCCGCGCCGCGTCGCTCGCCGCGCAGGTCGAGCTCGACGAGCTCCCCGGCGGCCCCTACGGCATGCCGCTGCACCCCGACGCGCCGCGCCTGATGAGCCTGATCAAGGTCGTCAACGACGAGGCGTTCTTCCGGGTCGCCGACCGGGCCGTCCAGGTCCACGGCGGCACCGGCCTGCGGCTGGGCTCGCCCGAGGAGAAGCTCTTCCGGCTCGCCCGCAACCTCAAGATCCCGGCGGGCACCGTGGAGATCCAGCGGAACGCGATCGCGCGCGGGCTCCTGCGCGACCCCCGGTGAGCAGGGCCGGCCGGTGAGCCTGGCCGCCGTCACCGGGCGCTTCCAGCCCGTCCACGCCCAGCACCTCGAGCTCTTCGCCCACGCCCTGCGCCACCACGACGAGCTCGTCGTCGCCGTCACCAATCCCGACACCGGCGCCCGGCGTCGGGAGGCCACCTCCGCGCACCGGCACACCGACGCCGCCAACCCGTTCACCTACTACGAGCGGCTGCGCCTGCTCACCGCCGCGCTGGCGGGGGCCGGCCTGGCCGACCGTGCCCTCGTCGTGCCCTTCGACCTCACCCGCCCGGACCTCTGGCCGCAGTACGTCCCGCGCCACGCCCACCACTACGTGCGCGCCTACTCGGCGTGGGAGAAGGACAAGGCGGCCCAGCTCGAGGCGGGCGGCTACGCGGTGACGGTGCTCGACGGCGACCCCGCCGGCAAGCTCGACGCGACCGCGATCCGCGCCGCGTTCGACGACGGGTCCTGGGCCGCGATGGTCCCGACGGCGACCCTGCCGGTCCTGCGGACGCTGCTGGCGGCGCGGTGACCGGGCCCGCCGGGCGCCGCGATCCGGGCTCGAGTCCTCCGGGGTGGGGCGAGACCCAGCCGCGCCTCGTCGACGACCGGCTGCCGGTCGTGCTCGTCGTCCTCGACGGCCTGGGGGACCGCCCGGTACCCGCGCTCGGCGACCGGACGCCGGCCGAGGCGGCGCACACCCCGGTGCTGGACGCCCTCGCCGCGCGGGGGTGCTCGGGCTGGCACCTGCCGTTCGGCTGGGGCCGCGCGCCCGCCTCGGAGCTGGCCCACTGGGCGATGTTCGGGTTCGCCGACGTGCCCTTCCCCGGGCGCGCGGTCCTGGAGGCGCTGGGTGCCGGGATCGACGTGCCGCGCGGGACGGCGGTGACGTACGCGGCGCTGCGGACCTCCCACGTCGACCGCGACGGACGGGTGTGGATCACCGGACGGGCCGGGCGGGACGACGCCGACGACGCCGCGGCGCTGCTCGAGGCGCTCCGGCCGGTGGTGGCGCGCCACGGCGCCGAGCTGGTCCCGCTCGGGGGCCGCGGCGAGGCACTGCTCGTGCTGCACGGCCACGACGACGGCGCCGTCACCGACTCCGACCCGTTCTTCGAGGACCGCCACCCGTGGCTGCGGGTGCTGCCGTGCGAGCCCGGTACCGACGCCGCGACGGCCACCGCCGCGACGCTCGACGCGCTCCTGCGCGACGTCCGAGGCCTGCTGGGCGACCACCCGCGCAACCGGGCCCGGCGCCCGCGTCCGGCGCTCGACGTCCTGACGACGAAGTGGTCGGGCCGCCGCGACGCGCTCCCGGACGTCGTCGCGCAGACCGGGGTCGCCGGCGCCGCGGTGACCAGCACGCGGCTCTACCGCGGACTCGCCCGCCTGCTCGGCATGACGTCGCGCCACCTCCCGCCGCTCCCGGATGCCGGGGCGGACCTGCAGGCGCGGCTCGCCTGCGCCGAGGAGCTCGTCGCCGACGGCGCCCGGTTCGTCCACGTGCACACGAAGGCCACCGACGACGCGGGCCACACGAAGGAGCCCCGCGCCAAGCTCGACGTCCTCGAGGCCGCCGACCCCGGGCTGGCGAGCCTGCTCGACCTCGCCGACCGCGCGGTCGTCGCGGTCACCGGCGACCACGCCACGCCGTCGACCGGGGGCGTGCTGCACACCGGCGACCCCACCCCGCTCGTCGTCGCCGGACCGACGGTGCGGCCCGACCCCGTGACGGCGTTCGGCGAGGCCCCGGCGGCCTCGGGCTGGTACGGCGTGGTGCGCGCGGCCGAGCTGCTGCCGCTGCTGTTCGGGCACGCGAACCGGCCGGTCTTCCTCGGCCACCGCGCGACGCCCCGCCGGACGCTCGCGCTCCCGGACGACCCGGAGCCGATGCTCCTCAGCGGGGAGTCGTCGGCTGGAGGACCGCCTCGGTGAGCGCCTCGGTGCGCAGGTGCGTCCCCTCCTGGTAGCCGGGGTCGCGCACCATCTCGGAGAAGGCCCGGCGGCTCGGGTAGGAGACGAGCAGCACCGCGTCCCACGCCTGACCGGGCTCGGCGACCACCGCGTCGGCGCCGTGCCCGAAGTAGACGATGCTCGCGCCGACCTTCTCCGCGTAGGTCCGGAAATGGGCGATGTACTCGTCGTAGCGCTCCGTGCCGCCCTCGGCGAAGCGCAACAGGTTGAGCATGACGACGGGCTCGTCCGGGTTCGTGGCGAGGAACGCCTTCATGTCCGATCCGGTGGGGTTCACGGCCATGACCAGCACCTTACGGAGCGTGCGGAGCCCGTCGACCGGATCACGCCGCCGATACTTGCGCAGGGAAACGGTGTCACAATGACGTGGTGACGACCACACCGACGGCTCCGGAGACGACGGCCCCGGCCGCGCCTCCGCAGGAGCAGGCGGACGCCCCGCGCGGCGGGACGACGACGGCGGTCCGGCCCGC
>NZ_JBVPVA010001049.1:0-5322 GCF_055612215.1 Actinomycetospora sp.
ACGCTCGCCGTGCTCTCGCTGATCCCGCCGTGGACGCCGCTGATCATGCCCGCCCGGATCGCGCTGGGCGGGGTCCCGGTCTGGCAGGTGGCGCTGGCGTTCGTGCTGACGCTGGCGTTCACCACGGGGGTGCTCCTGCTCGGCGGCCGGATCTACGCGCGGTCGGTGCTGCGGACCGGGGCGCGGGTGTCGCTGCGGGAGGCCTTCGGCAGGTGAACGGATGTGGTCGCCAGGACGACCACGATCGTTCACATGCGGAGCTTCACCTCGGCCTTGAGGATCTTCCCGACGGTGGAGCGCGGCAGGTCGTCCCAGAACGCGATGTGCTTGGGCGCCTTCACGCTGCCGATGCGCTCCTTCGTGAACGCCACGAGTTCGGCCTCGGAGACCGTCGCGCCGGGCCGCAGCTGCACGGCGGCCTCCACCCGCTCGCCCCACTTCTCGTCGGGCAGGCCCACCACGGCGCAGTCGGCGACCGCGTCGTGGGCCATCAGGGCCTGCTCGACCTCCGCCGAGTACACGTTGAACCCGCCGGTGATGACCATGTCCTTGGCGCGGTCGACGATGAAGAGCCACCCGTCGTCGTCGAGGTAGCCGACGTCGCCGGTGTGGTGCCAGCCGTGCGCCGACACCTCGGCCGTGGCCTCGGGGTCCTCGTGGTACCCGGCCATCACCAGCGAGCTGCGCACCACGATCTCGCCGCGCTCGCCGGCGCCGAGCACGCTCCCGTCGGGCGCCATGATGGCCACCGTGACGAGCGGCGAGGGGCGTCCCGCGGAGGCGAAC
Source organism: Actinomycetospora sp. (assembly GCF_055612215.1). Classification (NCBI taxonomy): domain Bacteria; kingdom Bacillati; phylum Actinomycetota; class Actinomycetes; order Pseudonocardiales; family Pseudonocardiaceae; genus Actinomycetospora; species Actinomycetospora sp. The sequence goes on from NZ_JBVPVA010001049.1 coordinate 787, forward strand.
CGCTCCGTGGCGAGCGTCCCGTCCGGGTCGCGGTGCTCCGCCGGACTCATCGTCGAGATCATCATCGGTGCCTCGGACTGCCCGAAGAGCTGCGCCATCGGGCCGATCCGCTCGCAGGCCTCCGCCAGCCGCGTCGTCGACATCGGGGCGGCGCCGTACCAGAAGCACCGCAGCGACGAGAGGTCCGTGGCGTCGAGGTCGTGGTGGTCGAGCACCATGTAGATCAGCGTCGGCGGCAGGAACGTGTGCGTCACCCGGTGCCGGGCCACCAGGGCGAGGAAGCGCCCGACGTCGGGGGCGGCCATGACGACGACCTCCCCGCCCTGGGCGAGGATCGGGAAGCACAGCACCCCGGCGGCGTGGGTGAGCGGTGCGAGCGCGAGGTACACCGGGCGCCGCTCGAGCGGGTAGGCCATCAGCGTGATCGCGCTCATCGTCTCGAGGTTGCGGTCGGTGAGCTGCACGCCCTTCGGGCGGCCGGTGGTGCCGCCGGTGCCGACCAGCGCCACGACGTCGTCGGAAGCCCCCGACGGGAGCTCGACCTGCGGGTCGTCCGCGGCGGCCGCCAGCCACGCCTCGAGCCCGACCGCACCGTCGACCGCCGGGTCGGGGTCGTCGAGGCACACCAGCGTCGTCAGCGCGGGCAGCTGTGGGGCGATCTCGGCGACGAGCGCGGCGAACGTCGCCTGGAACACCAGCGCGACGCAGCCGAAGAGGGCCAGCAGCTCCCGGTTCTCCCCCGCCGCGTTGCGGGGGTTGATCGGGCACCACACCGCGCCCGCCCGGGCGATCCCGAAGACGCAGGTGAACGCCGTCGGGTCGTTCGCCGAGAGGATCCCCACCGGGTCCCCCGCGACGACGCCGGAGCGGCGCAGCGCCCGGGCGACGTCGTGGGAGAGCGCGACGACCTGGCCGTAGCTGCGGGTCTCGCCGTCGAGGGTCAGGCAGGGGGCGTCGGCCCCGAGCGACGCCCCCTTGTCCAGGTACGACGCCAGGGACACCGGATCACATGCCCATGCCGCCGTCGACCGGCAGGCCCGCGCCGTTGACGAAGCGGGCGGCGTCGGAGGCGAGGAAGACCACGGCGTCGGCGATGTCGGCGACCTCGCCGAGGCGACCCGAGGGCGTCTGCTCGATGACGGCCCCGACGGCCTCCTCGGGGCTGCCGAACAGGCCGAGCCCGGAGGTCTCGACGGCGAGCTTCTGGCCCATCGCGGTCGGGACGAGCCCGGGGTAGACGCAGTTGACGCGCACGCCGTAGCCGAGCTTGCCCGACTCCATCGCCGCGACCCGGGTCAGGCGGTCGACCCCGGACTTCGTCGCGGAGTAGGCGCCGATCGACGGGAAGGCGATGGTCGCGGCCACCGACGAGGTGTTGATGACGGCGCCCCCCGTCCCGGCCGCGCCGCCCGGGCGCATCGCGCGGAAGGCGTGCTTGATGCCGAGCATCGTGCCGATGAGGTTGACCTCGAGCATCCGCCGGACGTCGTCGGGGTCGGTGTCGACGAGCAGCTGGGTCACCTCGAGCCCGGCGTTGTTCACCACGACGTCGAGGCCGCCGAGCTCGTCGACGGTCTGCCCGACCGCGGCCTCCCAGGCCGCGTCGTCGGTGACGTCGAGGGCGACGAACCGGGCGCCCATCCCGGCCGCGGTCTGCTCGCCGAGGTCCTTCGCGACGTCGGCGATCATCACCGCCGCGCCGGCCGCGCCGAGCGCGCGGGCCATCCCCTCGCCGAGTCCCTGGGCCCCGCCGGTGACCAGCACCCGGCGTCCGGTCAGATCGAACGCGCTCACCCTCGCTCCTCCCACCGGCCCGTGTGTCGGGCCGCCGTCGCCGCTGCGACGTGGATCACAGTAGGGAGCTGCGTGCGGCGCCGTCCAGAGCGCGGCTACAGCGCCTGGAAGCGGTCGAGCGCCTCCTGCCGCTCGGCCTTGTGGTCGACCATCGGCGCCGGGTAGTCCGCGGGCGGGTTCTCCAGCTTCCAGGGCTGGTGGACCTTCTTGCCCTCCAGCCCCTCGACGTCGGCGAGCTCGGGGACCCAGCGACGCACGTAGTCGCCCTGGGGGTCGAAGCGCTCGCCCTGGGTCACCGGGTTGAACACGCGGAAGTACGGCGCGGCGTCGGTCCCCGACCCCGCGGCCCACTGCCAGCCGTGCTGGTTGGAGGAGAGCTCGCCGTCGACGAGCAGCTCCATGAAGTGCCTCGCGCCCCACCACCACGGCAGGTGCAGGTCCTTGACCAGGAACGAGGCGACGGTCATCCGCATCCGGTTGTGCATCCACGCCTCGCCGCGCAGCTGGCGCATCGCCGCGTCGACCGCGGGGAAGCCGGTGCGCCCGTCCTTCCAGCGCTCGAACTTCTCCTGCGCCGCCTTCCCGGTGTCGAGGGTGATCCGGTCGAACTTCGGGTCGAAGTTCTCGCGGGCCGAGCGGGGGAAGTGCCAGAGCACGTGGGCGTAGAAGTCGCGGAAGCACAGCTCGTTGCGGAACGACGCCGCACCGGTGCCCTCCCCGCGCGCGTCGGCGAGCAGCGTGCGCGGGTGGATGGTGCCGTACTTGAGGTGCACCGACATCCGCGAGGTCCCCGGGCGGTCGGGTCGGTTGCGCAGGTCGTCGTAATCGGTGAGGTGCTCGTCGACGAAGGCCTCCCACTGCTCGCGGGCGGCCTGCTCCCCCGCCGCGGGCAGCTCGGCGTCCACGGACTCGTCGTCGGGGATCCGCACCGCACGCGGCCCGCCGTCCTTGTCCTTCGGGTCGATCCAGGTCAGCGTCCCGGCGTCGGTGTCGACCGGCATGCCGGCGTCGTCCTGGCGGGTGGGCAGCCGCTTGGCCCACTCGCGGGAGAAGGGCGTGAAGACCTTGTACGGCTCGCCGTCGGACTTGGTGATCGAGCCGGGCTCGGTGAACCACGGCGAGCCGGAGCGCACCAGGTCCACGTCGGCGTCGCGCAGCGCCTTCTCGACGGCCTCGTCGCGCGTGCGGCCGTAGGGGTTGTAGTCGGCCGCGGTGTGGACGCTGGCGGCCTTCACCGCGGCGGCGATCCGGGGCACGACGTCGGCCGGGTCGCCCTTCACGACGAGCAGCTTCCCGCCCAGGGACTCGTCGAGGGCACGCAGGCAGCGGAACAGGAAGGTCCGCCGCCTCGGACCGGAGGGCTCGAGGAGCGCGGGGTCGAGCACGTAGAGCGCCAGGGCGCGGGAAGCCCGCTCGGCGGCGGCGACGAACGTCGGCTGGTCGGCCACGCGCAGGTCGCGCCGGAACCAGACCACGGCGGTGGAGTCGGACGGGGCCATGCCGAGCAGGTACCCGCGCCCGCCGTCGTCACCCGCCCCGGTACGAGCGAAGGGCACCTTCGGTCGATCTGGTCGACCGGAGGTGCCCCTCGCTCGGAATCCGAGACGGTCAGCTGCGCTGGTCCATCGGCACGAACTCGCGCTCGGCCGGGCCGGTGTAGACCTGGCGCGGGCGGCCGATGCGGGTGTCCGGGTCCTCGATCATCTCGCGCCAGTGGGCGATCCAGCCGGGGAGCCGGCCGATGGCGAACAGGACCGTGAACATCTCGGTCGGGAAGCCCATCGCCTGGTAGATCAGGCCGGTGTAGAAGTCGACGTTCGGGTAGAGCTTGCGCTCGACGAAGTAGTCGTCGGAGAGGGCGATCTCCTCCAGGCGCAGGGCGATGTCGAGCAGCTCGTCGCGCTGCCCGAAGTTGCCGAGGATCTCGTCGGCGGTCTTCTTGATGATGGCCGCGCGCGGGTCGTAGTTCTTGTACACGCGGTGCCCGAAGCCCATCAGCCGGACGCCGCCCTCCTTGTTCTTCACCTTGCTCATGAAGGTGTCGACGTCGTCGTCGCTGCGGCTGATCTGCTCGAGCATCTCGAGGACGGCCTGGTTGGCGCCGCCGTGCAGCGGGCCCGACAGCGCGTGGATCCCGGCTGAGACGGAGGCGAACAGGTTCGCCTGCCCCGAGCCGACGAGCCGCACGGTGGACGTCGAGCAGTTCTGCTCGTGGTCGGCATGCAGGATGAACAGCAGGTCGAGCGCGCGCGACATGGCGGGGTCGACGTCGTAGGGCTCCGCCGGGAACCCGAACGTCATCCGGAGGAAGTTCTCGACCAGGCCGAGGCTGTTGTCGGGGTAGAGGAACGGCTGCCCGACGCTCTTCTTGTAGGCGTACGCGGCGATCGTCGGCAGCTTCGCGAGCAGGCGGACCGTCGACAGCTCGATCTGGTCGCGGTCACGGATGCTCAGGCTGTCCTGGTAGAAGGTCGACAGCGCGGAGACCGCGGACGACAGCACCGGCATCGGGTGCGCGTCGCGCGGGAACCCGTTGAAGAACGCCTTGAGGTCCTCGTGGAGCATCGTGTGGCGGCGGATCCGGTCCTCGAACTCGGCCAGCTGCGTCTGCGTGGGCAGCTCGCCGTAGATGAGCAGGTAGGAGACCTCGGTGAACGAGGACTTCTCCGCCAGCTGCTCGATGGGGTACCCGCGGTAGCGCAGGATGCCCGCGTCGCCGTCGATGTAGGTGATGGCGCTCTT
>NZ_JBVPVA010001089.1:0-2208 GCF_055612215.1 Actinomycetospora sp.
CCTCACGAACGCCGAGAAGGCGCTCAGCGCCGCTCAGAAGGCGGCCGCAGCTGCTGAGAACAAGGACTCCGACGCGCAGTCGAAGCTGACCACTGACCAGGCCAACGGCGCCCCCCCGGCCGTGATCGACGCTGACGAAGCGGCCCTGGGCACCGCGCAGAGCAAGATGTTCCTGGCCAAGAACGCGGTCTGGACCGCCCAGGGCAACGTCGACCGCGCCAAAGCCCAGTGCCCAGAACCGACCCCCACGACGACCACCACGCCGTCATCTACGACCCCGCCACCGCCGAACGGACCCATCAACGGGAGCACGGGTAACTCGGCCTCGAGCAACTCGAGCGCGACCGGCGGCACCGCGCAGGCCAACCCCGTGGTGAATCCCACGGTCGTGCTCGACCCGACCGCCTGTGATCACAGCCAAGCCAACACCTCAGGCAGCGAGGTCACCGACGTGCCGACCGGAAGCGCGTCCACCGGTGCGGCCTGACCCGCGCCGCCACACGGCCCTGCTGGGGCTGGTCGTGGCCTGCGCCCTCACCCTGATCACCGGATGCTCCACCGCCGCCACGCCACCGCCGCCCGCAGGCGGGGCGGCCGGGGCAGACGGGGCGGGCTCGATCGCCGCGGCCCAGCAGGCCACCGCCGCCCCATTGCCCGGCTACGCGGTCACCGTGCCCACCCTCGGGGTGAACCGGTCGGTGCTGGTGCCGCTCGGGCTCAACCCCGACCACACCATCCAGGTCCCGCCGCTGGCCGCGCCGACCGAGCTCGGGCTCTACGACCACGGCCCCAACCCCGGCGACCGGGGCCCCGCGGTGATCCTCGGGCACATCAACGCAGGCGGCGTCGACGGCGCGTTCGCCCACCTCGGCCAGCTCAAGCCCGGCGACCGCGTCCAGGTCGCCCGCCCCGACGGCTCCACGGTGGCGTTCGCGGTCTACAAGACCGCGACCGTGCCCAAGACCGCGTTCCCCACCGCCGCGGTCTACAGCGACACCCCCGGACCCGAACTACGGCTGCTCACCTGCGGCGGCGACCTCGATCGCACCGCCCACAACTACCTGTCCAACGTCATCGTCTGGGCCAAAGCGGCCTGACCAACCCCGGCCGCCGACCACCCGGCGCCGGGAAAGACGGACCCCCCGCGGGCGTCGAGACCGCCCCACGACATGAGCACCGACTGCCCCGCCAGGTCGCGGACCTCCGCGACTGCTCGACCACCCCACGCGCTGCCGCCCTGGCGGCGCCGAACTTGAAGGAGACCTGACCATGAAGCTGTTCCAACGTGGCGGCACCCACCGCGCGATGCTGTCGAGCAAGGCCAAGGCCGCCTCGATCGCCACCGTGGCCGCGCTGGCGCTCTCGGCGTTGCTGTTCGGAGTGACCCAGAGCTTCGCGGCCCCCGCCCCACCGCATCCCGCGCAAAACGCCGCGCTGACCCTGAGCCCCTCAGTCGGCGCCCTCAGGCTCGGCCACCCCCTGGTGCTCACGCTGCGGACCACGATCACCGGCACCGACACCCGCACCAGCGAGGCCGACCTCGCGTTCCCCGCCGACAAGTTCAACTGCGGGCAGATCACCATCGACCCCGCGGCGTGGCCGGTGGTGGCCGAGAAGACCTGCACCCCTGGACTGGTCAAGATCGCCGTCGGCACCTACTACGGCCCCAAGACCGGACGGTTCGACGTGGCCACGGTCACCCTGATCCCCAAGGCCACCGGTCCGGCGACCATCAGGTTCGCTCCCAGCTCGATGGTCATCTCCGACGCCACCCAGACCAACATCCTCAACTCCACCAACACCGGGCACTACACCATCCGACGCTGAGCAGCCGCCGACCAGGCCACGTCGCTCGTCGCCGGACACGCCGGAGCGACCGACTCCGCGCCTCACATCTCGCCGGCCCGGCGCGCCGGCCGCCAGGGGCCGCCTGGCGGTGGCGGTGGACGCTGGGCGGCAGGTCCTGCAGGCGTTGACGGAGGACGACCCATCCGCCGAGGGCGGGCCCCCGGTCTCTCCCCCACCGGAGTCAGCACCCAGATGCCTACCCCCGGCGCTGCCACCCGGCGTGGACCGCCACCTCACGTTCCAGGGACCGCGAGACAACCTCGGGACCCCTTTACCTCACTCGAGCGCGCCTACCCGCTCGTAGAAAGGACTTGCAGTGACCGCACCGGCCGGGCCCTCACGGCATCACGCCGGACTTCG
>NZ_JBVPVA010000163.1:0-2093 GCF_055612215.1 Actinomycetospora sp.
AACAGCACGCCGTCGGCCGAGGCCACGACCACCCGGCCGTACGCGTCGAGCTCGCCCCCGGCGGTATCGGAGAACAGCTCGTCGAGGGCCGCGAGCGTCTTGTCGTCCGCGCCCTGCTCCGACAGCGACTTCGACAAGCCCCGCCAGCGCAGCTCGGTCTGCTTGGCGGCGTTCTCGCCGGGGTTGGTCGCCTCCAGGTAGACCGTCGCGAACGGCCCCTGCCGTTCGAAGATTTCCCGCGTGCGCGACAGGTCCATCCGGTCTTCCTCCTTCTCGCCGCGCCCGCTCCGAACGGGGCGCGGATCCGCATCCATTCTCGCGCAGGGCGGTACCCGTCCCGCCGGGGGCACCATGCGTGGGCGCGGGTCACCAGCCGCGGAGGTCGACCTCCCACGTGTCGAGGACCTCGTCGTCGCGCACCAGGTGCATCCGCTCGTGGAGGGCGACCGTCGGGTCGATGTGCGCCGGGACGACGAACACGCGGTCGCCGACGGCGACGGGGGCCTCGTCGTCGGGGGCGAACGTCACGTGCTCGTCCGAGCAGAACCACACCTGGGAGTCGCGGATCGTCGGGTTCCCGTGGTCCATCCCCAGCGCCTTCAGCCCCACGTCGGCCACCGCGTACGCCGGCATGTCCGGGCGCGCGGCCGAGGTGTGGACCACCGTCCCCAGCACGTGCAGCGCCTGGCGGTACCCCACCCCCGCCGCCGTGTAGGCCGAGTCCATGAGCGCGTACGAGCCGGCCTGCATCTCGGTGACCCACGTGGTCACCGCCGAGGTGCCGGTCCCGCCGCCCGAGACGACCTCGCCGCCGACGTCCGCGTGCGCCGCCAGCAGCCGCGCCATGCACTCCCGCGTCAGCCGGGCCCGCTCCGCGACGTCGGGCAGGGCCTGCAGGTGGCCCTCGTAGCCCATCACCCCGCGCACCTCGAGCCCGCTCGCCCGGGCCGTCCCGGCCAGCGCCCCCGCCTCGTCGGGGGCGACCCCGCACCGCGGCAGCCCGACGTTGACGTCGATCAGCACCTCGCGCACCCCACCCGTCGCGGCGGCCCCCACCGTCTCCGGCGAGTCGACGGCCACCGTCACGCGGGCACCCCGGGCCACCAGCGCGCCGAGGCGGCGGGTGTCGAGGACCTCGTTCGCGAGCAGCAGGTCCTGGCCCAGGCCGGCCGCGACCATCCCCTCGACCTCGCGGATCGTCGCGCACGTGAACCCGGGCGAGCCGTGCGCCGCCTGCCGGTGCGCGAGCGCCGTCGTCTTGTGCGCCTTGACGTGGGGCCGCAGCGTCGCGCCCGGCCAGCGGCGGGCCATGTCGGCGAGGTTGGCCTCCAGCGCGTCGGCGTCGACGACGAGCGCGGGGGTCTGCAGGTCAGCGAGCAGCACCTGGGGCTCCCAGGATCCGGTCGAGGTGGGCGTTGGTGAACCGGCCCTCGGGGTCGAGCCGGTCGCGCAGCGCGACGAAGGCCCCGAACTCCGGGTACGACGCGGCCAGCTGGGCCGCCGTGCGCGTGTGCAGCTTCCCCCAGTGCGGGCGCCCGCCGAGCGCCGTCATCACCGACTCCACGGCCGAGAAGTACGCCTCGTGGGGCCGCCCGCGGTAGACGTGGACGGCGAGGTAGGCGGTGTCGCGCCCGGACGCCGTCGAGAGCGGGACGTCGTCGGCCGCCGCCACCCGCACCTCGACCGGGAACACCACGTCGGCGGCGTGCCGGGCCGCCGCCGTACGGAGCCCGTCGAAGGCCTCGCGCAGGGCCGCGCGCGGCACCGCGTACTCCATCTCGAGGAACCGCACCCGCCGCGGGCTGGTGAACACGCGGTAGGAGCGGTCGACGTACTCGGCGTTGGCCATCTGCCCGGCCAGCAGCCGGTTGAGCCGCGGCACCAGCGACGGCGCGCGTGACCCCACCCGGCAGACGGCCTCGAAGGCCCCGTTGCCGAGCAGCTCGTCGGACACCCACTCCGCGGCCCGGCCTCGCGTCGGGCCCACCTCCGCCGTCCGGTCGTTGACCTTCGTCGCGGCGAGGTCGGTGTGCGGGAACCAGTAGAACTCGACGTGGTCGTGGGCGGCGGCGAGCTCGTCGAAGTCCTCGAGG
>NZ_JBVPVA010000831.1:0-8354 GCF_055612215.1 Actinomycetospora sp.
GAACCCGAAGCGCCACGCCCGCACGCAGGCCCAGCCCAGGTCCTCGCGCGGGTCCCCGACGTGGGCGAGCTCCCAGTCGAGCACCGCGCTCAGGCCCTCCGGGGTGACCAGCAGGTTGCCGTGGCGGAAGTCGCCGTGGACCAGCGCAGGGCGCACCGGCGCCGGCCGGTGCTCCGCCAACCAGCGGAACGCCACCTCGAGCGCCGGCCGGGCCTCGCCGAAGGCGTCGTGGGTGGCCCGCAGGGCCTCGAGCGCGTCGGGGACGCGCTCGAGGGTCGGGACGTCCGCGGGGTCGACGCCGTGGATGCGGGCGAGGACCCGCCCGAGCTCCCGGGCGAGTCCGGCCCGCGCGGCGGCGTAACGGTCGTCGCGCAGCAGCCTCGGCGGCAGGCTCTCCCCCGGGACGTGGGCCATCACCAGGGCCGGCGTGCCGGTCGCGTCGTGGCCGTCCCCGACCGCCACCAGCTCCGGGACCGGGACGCCGGCCCGGGCGGCCGCCCGGAGGCACTCGGCCTCCCGCGCCATCGCGACCGGGTCCGCCGCACCCGGCGGGTCGCGACGCAGGACGAGCGCGCGGCCGTCGAGCCCGAACGACCACGTCTCGCGGCTCGCGCCCGCCGAGAGCCGGCGCAGCCCGGTGACCTCACCGCCGAGCACGTCGGCGAGGGCGGCCGCGAGGTCGGCCTCGGTGCGGGGCGTGGTCACGGGCGGTGACCCACCGCGTCGAGGGCGATCGCGCGGTGCCGGCGGACGATCTCCTCGGCGTCCAGCGCTCCCCCGGGCCGGTACCAGATCGCGACGCTGGTCGCAGCCGCCGTGACGAACCGCGCGGCGTCCTCGGGGTGCGCGGTGGTGAACGCGCCGCGGCGCACCCCGTCGCGCACGACGCGGTCGAACAACCGCTGCTGGGCGTCCCGCTTGGCGACGATCAGGGCTCGTCCCGGGGCCTCGAGGGCGCGCAGCTCGCTGTTGCCGATGAGGCTCTCCCGCTGCGACTCCATGTGCACGCGCACGTGCGTCGCGACGATCGCGCCCAGGCGGTCGGCGGGATCGGGCCCGGCCAGGTCGAGGGCCTCCTCGGTCGCGCGCACGAGGATGTCGAGCCCGCGGTCGCAGATGGTGACGAGCAGCCCCTGCTTGGAGGCGAAGTGGTGGTAGAGCACCGCGGCGCTCGTGCCCGCGGCCGCGGCGATGTCGCGCACCGAGGCGCCGTGGTAGCCGTGGGCGCCCATCACCTCGACCGCCGCCGCGAGCAGCGTCGCGGCCGTCGGCTCGTCGTCGGGCCGCACGACGACCGTCGGCGCGGGACCCACCACGCGGACCATGGGGCGCACCCTAGCGGCGTCGAACGGGCGTTCACCAGGCCCTTGACGGGCTGAGCAGCCACTCCTAGCTTGCGTTGAACGCTCGTTCGACGGCGAGGGCGGAGGTGGTGCGCGGTGGCGGGTCCCTACGCGGGGTTGCGGGTCTTCGACCTCAGCCACGTCATCGCCGGCCCGTTCTGCACGCGCCTGCTCGCCGACCTCGGCGCCGACGTCGTCCGCGTCGAGCAGCCCTCGGGGGACCTGATGCGGGCCCTGCCGGTGCCCGTCGGCGACCCGGCCGACCGCATCTCCAGCGCCTACGCCCAGTACAACGGCGGCAAGCGCTCGATCGGCCTCGACCTCAAGGACCCCCGCGGGATCGACCTCGCGCTGCGCCTCGCCGACTGGGCCGACGTCGTCGTCGAGAACTTCGCCCCCGGCGTACTCGTCCGGCTCGGCCTCGGGTGGGACGTGCTGCACGCCCGGGACCCCCGCACGGTGCTCTGTTCGCTCTCGACCTTCGGGACGGAGGGCCCCTACGCGCACCTCTCCGGCTTCGGGCTGGTCGCCGAGGCGTATTCGGGGCTGATGTCGCTCACGGGCGAGGAGGGCGGGCCGCCGATGCACTTCGGGACCGCGCTCGCCGACGTCAACTCCGCGGTGCACGCGCTGGCCGCCATCGGCGCCGCGCTCTACCGCCGGGACGCCACCGGCGACGGGACCCACGTCGACGTCTCCGCGTTCGACTCGCTGTTCGCGATGATCGACCAGCAGCCCGCCGCGGGCGCGTTCACCGGCGGCGAGGCCGTGCGCGGCAAGTACGGCAACCGGCACACGACGAGCGTCCCCTCGGGCGTCGCGACGTGCGCGGACGGCTCCCACCTGGCCTACGGGATGGCCGGCGACGTGTTCTTCGCGCGGCTCGTCACCGCGATGGACGCGCCGGACCTGCGCGAGCGCTACGGCACGGTCGCGGCTCGCGTCGCCGACCCCGGCCCGCTCTACGACCGCATCGAGGCCTGGGCCGCGACCTGGCCGACCGCCGACGCCCTCGTCGAGCACCTGGTCGGGCACGGCCTCTCCGCCGCCCGCGTCCGCGGCGTCCGCGAGAACCTCACCGACCCGCACCTGATCGCGCGCGGCACGCTGCAGCCGGTGGACTACCCGGGCCACGGCGAGGTCCTGGTCCCGACGGCGCCGTTCCGGTTCTCCGGCGCCGAGGTGCGCCCCGGGAAGCCGGCGGGACCCGTGGCCGCCGACACCGCCGAGGTCCTCTCCGACGTGCTCGGGCTGGACGACGCCGAGGTCGCGGAGCTGCACGAGGCCGGCGTCGTGCACGGCGCCCGGCCGGACCACGCCCGAGGAGGCACCCGGTGACGGTCACCCTGGAACGCTCGAACGACGGGCAGGTCGCGACGCTGCGGTTCGCGAGCGAGCACCCCCTCAACGTCCTCACGACGGCCACGCTCGAGGAGTTGCTCGCCCGGGTCCGGGAGGTGGCGGCGGACCGGGCCGTCCGCGTCCTGCTCGTCACCGGGACCGACACCGTGTTCACCGGCGGCGCCGACCTGGTCGACCTCTCCGCGCTCGACGACGACGCCTACCGCCACTACATCGCCACCGAGTACCGCCTGTTCGCCGAGGTCGAGGTCCTCCCGCTGGTCACCGTCGCGGTGATCGCGGGGCCGTGCGTGGGCAACGGCGCCGAGCTCGCCCTGGCCTGCGACTTCCGGATCTGTGCCGCCGACGCCCGGATCGGGCTCCCGGAGATGCGGGTCGGGTTCGTCGCGCCCGCGCAGCGCCTGACCGCCTACGTCGGGCTCGGGAAGGCGAAGGAGCTGCTCTACGGCGGACGGCTCCTGTCCGGCGCGGAGGCGCACGCGCTGGGCCTGGTCACGACCGTCACCGACGACCTCGCCGCCGAGACCGAGCGGGCGGCCCGACGCTTCGCCGGATACGCCCCCACCGCCCTAACGATCACCAAGCGCGGCGTCCACCGCTGCTACGGCATCGACGCCGACCCGCCCGGCCGGGCCTTCGACGCGGCCGAGCAGGAGGCGGCGTTCACGACGTTCCGCGGCCCCGACTACGCCGAGGGCGCGGCCGCCGCGCTCGAGGGCCGGCGCCCGGTCTTCACCAGCCCGCGACCCGAGCAGCCGGAGGCGCACCGCGCATGATCGTCGACTTCCTGGCCGGGGCCGTCCCCGACGCCGAGGCGTTCGCCCTGTCCGAGGCCGTCACGCAGGGCCGGTTGCGCGGCTACGCCGAGCACTTCGGCGGCGGGCTCGAGCCGGCGCGCACCCACGACGAGGTCACGCAGCGCTGGGCCGACGCCCGGGAGTCCGCCCGGGAGCGGGCGCCGTCGGAGGAGGAGTTCCTGGCCATGCTCGATGAGGGCGGCATCGACCTCGCGGGCGTCTACACCGAGTCGTTCGGGTCGCGCCTGGGGGTCCCGACCGCCGACAACCGGCTGGTGGCCGACGTCGTCGCCCGCCACCCCGACCGCATCGTCGGCTTCGCGGGCATCGACCCCTGGGAGCCCGACGCGGCCCGCCGCGTGGACGAGGCCGTGGGGAGCGGGCTCTCGGGCGTGGTGCTCTCGCCGTTCAAGCAGCAGCTCCTCCCCGAGGACCCGCGCATGGCCCGGGTCTACGGGCGCTGCGAGGCGCTCGGCGTCCCGGTCCTGCTCCACACCGGGATCAACTGGTCGCTCGACGCCGCCTACGACGTCGGCCACCCGCGCCACGTCGACGCCGTCGCCCGCGCCTTCCCCGACCTGCGGATCGTCTGCCTGCACGCGGCCTGGCCGTGGGTCGAGGACATGGTGATGGTGGCCTGGCGGCACCGGCACGTGTACGTCGACCTCTCCGCGCACCGCCCCCGCACCTTCGCCCGCCCCGGGTCGGGGTGGGAGCCGCTGCTGCGCTTCGGCAACCGGCAGCTCGCCGACCGGGTGCTCTTCGCCTCGACCTGGACGCTGCTCGGCATCCCGCCCGCGCAACTGGTCGCCGAGGTCCGCGACCTCCCGCTCGACGACGCCGTGACCGACCGATGGCTCGGCGGGAACGCGCTCGAGCTGCTCGGGAGGGCGTAGTGCTCGTCCACGAGATCCTCCGGAACCACGCGCGCGCCCGGGGCGGGTCGACCGCGGTCGTCGTCGGCGAGGACACGCACACCTACGGCGACCTGTGGCGCCGCGTCGAGCGGACGGCGGGCGCGCTGGCCGCCCGCGGCGTCGGGCACGGCGACCGGGTCGCGGTGCTGGCGAAGAACAGCCTGGAGTACGTCCAGCTCTACTTCGCCACCGCCGCGATCGGCGCGATCCTCGTCCCGCTGAACTTCTGGCACCGCGGCCCCGAGCACGCCTACACCGTCGGCGACGCCGAGCCCGCGCTCTGGTTCGTGGAGGCCGGCTACGACGAGGTCGCGCAGGAGGCCCGCGACGCGCACCCGGACCTGCCGGTGCTGCGGATCCCCGGCCCCGAGGGCGACCGCGCCGACTGGGACGCGTTCCTCGACGCCGCCGTCGAGCCGCCCACCGTCGAGGTCGGCGACGCCGACCTGCACATGATCCTCTACACGTCGGGGACCACCGGGCGGCCGAAGGGCGCGATGCTCTCCCACCGCCGCACCGTCGACGACGCCCTGGCCATGGCGACCGTCCTGCGCGCGCACGACCGCGACGTGTTCATGAACTACTTCCCGCCGTTCCACGTCGGCAACTGGGACCACATGAAGCCGTTCCTGCTGGTCGGCGGCACGGTGATCCTGCTCCGCGAGTTCGACCCCGGCGTCGTGCTCGACCTGCTGCCCCGCCACCGGGTCTCGGTGGTCCTCGGCGTCCCGACGATGCTGCACGCGCTCATCACCCACGAGCGCTTCGCGGCCACCGACACCTCGTCGGTCCGGCTGCTCTACTACGGCGCCTACGACCCGAGCGGCATCATGGACCGCACCGCGGACGCGCTCGGCGCCCGCGAGGGGAAGGTCGAGTTCGCCCACACCTACGGCCTCACCGAGGGCGGCCCGTTCGTCACCTGGTGCCCGCCGGCCGACGTCTTCGCGCGGTGGGGCTCGATCGGGCGGGCGATGCCCGGCGTCGACGTCGCGCTGCTCGACGACGCGGGCGCCGAGGTCCCGCCGGGCGAGCCCGGCGAGATCTGCGTGCGTGGACCCCGGATGAGCGGCTACTGGCGCAACCCGGAGGCGACCGCCGCCGCGCTGGCCGGCGGTTGGTTGCACACGGGCGACGTCGCGGTGGCCGACGCGGACGGCTTCCTCACGATCGTCGACCGCCTGAAGGACATGATCCGTTCCGGCGGCCAGAACGTGTGGTCGAAGGAGGTGGAGGACTGCCTGGCCCACCACCCCGACGTGGCCGACGCCGCCGTCATCGGCCTACCCGACCCGGTGTACGAGGAGCAGGTGGTGGCCGTCGTCGTGCCCGTCGGCGACGTCCCCCACGGCGAGGCCGCGGAGGCCCTGGCCGAGGACCTCACCGCGTTCGTCCGCGCCCGGCTGGCCGGCTACAACACCCCGCGGCAGGTGCACTTCCTCGCCGAGTTCCCCCGCACCGCCGTCGGGAAGATCCAGAAGCACGTGCTGCGGGAGAGGTTCGGAGCATGAGCGCGACGCCCACCGAGGAGTTCCTGACGGCGCTCGACGCGTTCGTCGCCGAGCAGATCGACCCGCTGCAGGCCGCCGACGACAACGAGCGGTTCTTCGACCACCGCCGCGAGTGGGCACGGACGGACTTCGAGCAGGACGGACTCCCCCGACCCGAGTGGGAGGAGCTGCTCGGCGAGGCCCGCCGCCGCGCCGACGCGGCCGGGTTCTACCGCTTCTCGCTGCCGCACGAGCTGGGCGGGCAGCACGCCTCGGACGCGGCGATGGCCGAGGTCCGGGAGCACCTCGCCCACCGCGGGCTGGGCCTGCACAACGACCTGCAGACCGAGCACTCGGTCGTCGGGAACCTGGTCTTCGCCCACCTGCTGCACCTGTTCGGGACGCCCGAGCAGCGCGAGGAGCTCGTCGAGGGCGTGATCACCGGGGAGCGCGGGCTCGCGTTCGGGCTCACCGAGCCCGAGCACGGCAGCGACGCGACGTGGATGGAGACCACGGCGCGCCGCGACGGCGACGACTGGATCGTCACCGGCGCGAAGCGCTGGAGCACCGGGGTGCACCGCGCGAGCCACGAGATGGTCTTCGCGCGGACCTCCGGCGAGCCCGGCGCGGCCCGCGGGATCACGGCCTTCCTCGTCCCCACCGACGCGCCCGGCTTCGAGGTGCCGTTCTACTGGTGGACGCTCAACATGCCCACCGACCACGGCGAGGTCCGCCTCGACGACGTCCGGGTGCCGTCCTCGGCGGTGTTCGGCACCGAGGGCGAGGCGCTCGCGATCGCGCAGACGTTCGTGCACCAGAACCGCATTCGGCAGGCGGCGTCGAGCCTCGGCGCGGCGCAGTACTGCATCGACCGCGCCGTCGCGTACGCCAGGGAGCGCCACACGTTCGGCCGGCCGCTCGCGACCAGGCAGGCGATCCAGTGGCCCCTGGTCGAGCTGCACACCGAGGCGGCGATGGTGCGGGCGCTGATCCGCGAGACCGCCACGGGCCTCGACGTGTGCCGGGAGACCGGCGCTCCCGAGGTCTCGATCGGCCACCAGGTCTCGATGTGCAACTACCGCGCCAACCGTCTGGTCTGCGAGGCAGCCGACCGCGCCATGCAGGTCTTCGGCGGCCTCGGCTACTCCCGGCACGAGCCGTTCGAGCACATCTACCGCCACCACCGCCGCTACCGGATCACCGAGGGGGCCGAGGAGGTCCAGATGCGCCGCGTGGCGGGACAGCTCTTCGGCTTCCTCGGCTAGGTCGCGCGGCCGCTCACCGCGACGCCGATCCCGAGCCCGATCACCGCGACGCCCCCGCCCGCCTCCAGCGCCGCGAGCCGGCGCGGCGAGCGGGCGAGCCAGGTCCGCGCCGTGCCCGCCGAGAGCGCCCAGATGCTGTCGAGCGTCACTGCGATCCCCGCGAAGACGGCGCCGAGCAGGACCAGCTGCGGGGTGACGCTGCGCGCCGGATCGACGAACAGGGGCAGGAAGGCCACGAAGAAGATCACGGTCTTGGGGTTCAGCGACCCCACCAGGACCCCGTCGAGCACGCTCCGCAGGACGCCCACCCGCGGGCGGGGGCCGGAGCCGGCGACGGCCAGGTGCGCGGCCGACGCGTGGCGGCGGCGGATCGCCGTGACGCCCAGGTAGACCAGGTAGGCCGCGCCCGCGAGCTTCACCACCGTGAACACCGTCGCCGACCGCTCGATGAGCTCCCCCAGCCCGAGCGCGACCGCGACGACCTGGAGCATCACCCCGAGGGCGTTCCCGACGACGGCCGCGAGGGCCCGCACCCGCCCGACGCTCAGCCCGCGCCCGATCGCGAACATCACGCTCGGCCCGGGGACGAGGATCAGCAGGGTGGCGGCGCCGACGAAGGCGGCGAAGCGGGGGTCCACGCACTGCACCGAACACCACACGCCGGAGCGCGTCGAGGTGGTTCCGACCCGCGCCCCGGCTACTCACCACGTGTCGACGTGGGGCCGCCGCTTCTCCGGCGGCGGCCCCACCGGGTGCGCGACGAACGAGGAGGCGATCCAGCGTCGGGTGTCGGCGGGGTCGATGACGTCGTCGATCTCGTAGACCTGCGCGACCGAGAGCGCGCGGCCCTTCTCGTACTCGGCGGCGACGCGGCGTTCGTAGAGCTCCTGGCGCGCCGCCGGGTCCGGGGCGGCGTCGAGCTCCTTGCGGTAGCCCAACCGGACGGCGCCCTCGAGGCCCATCCCGCCGAACTCCCCGGTCGGCCAGGACACCGCGAAAGCCGGAGCCTTGAGGCTGCCGCCCATCATCGCCTGGGCGTCCAGGCCGTAGCACTTCCGCGTCACGACGAGCCCGAGCGGCACCGAGAGGTTCCCGCCGACCGCGAACATCCGGCTGAGGTGCCGCACCGTCGCGTGGGTCTCGGACTCCGACCCGACCATGAAGCCGGGTGTGTCGCACA
>NZ_JBVPVA010000364.1:0-1393 GCF_055612215.1 Actinomycetospora sp.
AGATCCACGGCGTCGGCTACCGCGTGCAGCTCCAGGGCAGCACCCTGGTGTTCGCGCTGGGCTACAGCCACCCCGTCCGCATCGAGGCGCCCGAGGGCGTCACGTTCACGGTGGAGAGCCCGACCCGCTTCTCGGTGCAGGGCTCCGACAAGCAGGTCGTCGGCCAGGTGGCCGCGAACATCCGGCGCCTCCGCAAGCCCGACCCGTACAAGGGCAAGGGCGTGCGCTACGCCGGCGAGCAGATCCGCCGCAAGGTCGGGAAGACGGGTAAGTGATGGCTGAGACCAGCAACGACACAGCGAAGAAGCGCGTCGCGGTGGGGAAGAACGTCTCGGAGACCCGCCGCACGGGCCGCGTGCGTCGTCACGCGCGCCTGCGCAAGAAGGTCGAGGGCACCCCGACGCGTCCGCGCCTGGTCGTCACCCGCTCCTCACGGCACATCACCGCGCAGGTGGTCGACGACCTCGCCGGCCACACGCTCGCGCACGCGTCGAGCCTCGAGGCCGATGTCCGCGGGCTGGAGGGCGACAAGAAGGCGCAGGCCGCCAAGGTCGGCGAGCTCGTCGCCAGCCGCTCGAAGTCGGCGGGGATCGACGCGGTCGTGTTCGACCGCGGCGGACGCCGCTACCACGGCCGCATCGCGCAGCTCGCGGATGCGGCCCGCGAGGGGGGCCTGACGTTCTGATGGTCCACCACGTCATTGACACGCAAGGGAAGGACGCCTGATGCCGGGCACTCAGCGCCGCGAGGGTGGCGGCCAGGGCGGTCGCGACCGCCAGGGCGGCGGCCGCGGCGGCGCCCAGGACAGGTCGGCGACGCTCGAGCGCGTCGTCGCCATCAACCGCGTGGCCAAGGTCGTCAAGGGCGGCCGCCGCTTCAGCTTCACCGCGCTCGTCATCGTCGGCAACGGCGACGGCGAGGTCGGGGTGGGCTACGGCAAGGCCAAGGAGGTGCCGGCCGCGATCGCCAAGGGCGTGGAGGAGGCGAAGAAGAACTTCTTCCGCGTCCCGCGGATCGGCGGCACCATCACGCACCCCGTGCAGGGCGAGGACGCCGCCGGCGTCGTCCTCCTGCGCCCCGCGAGCCCCGGTACCGGCGTCATCGCCGGTGGCCCGGTGCGCGCGGTCCTGGAGTGCGCGGGGATCCAGGACATCCTGTCCAAGTCCCTGGGCAGCCAGAACGCCATCAACATCGTGCACGCCACGGTGGCCGCCCTGAAGGCGCTGCAGGTCCCCGAGGCCGTCGCCGCCCGCCGGGGTCTGCCGCTGGACGAGGTCGCGCCGGCGCGGATGCTGCGCCAGCGCGCCGGTCAGGGGGTCTGAGCCATGGCCGACCTGTTGGTCACGCAGACGCGCTCGTCCATCGGGGGCAAGCGCAACCAGCGCGAGACCCT
>NZ_JBVPVA010000422.1:0-5856 GCF_055612215.1 Actinomycetospora sp.
CGCGGTAGCGCGCGGGGCTGCAGGTGAGCACGACGACCTGGTGGGTCGCCCCCGTGGTCGCGGCGGTGAACACGGCCGCCAGGCGCTCGAGGCGGGCGGGGTCGGAGTGACCGAGCGCGTCGTCGATCATGACCGGCACGCCGTCCTGCGCGTCGACGAGCGCCGCGACCGCGAGCCGCGCGCACAACCCCAGCTGCTCCTTCGCGCCGCTGGAGAGCGCCTCGAACGGGACGGTCACGCCGTTGAGCGTCCGCGCCACGATCCGCAGGCCCTGGTCGACCTCGAGCGCCAGCGACGGCCCGAACACGATGCGCGCGAGACGCTCGACCTCCCGCCGGAACGGCGCGACGTAGGCCTGCCGGACCTCGTCGCGGTGCCGGGCGAGGGTCGCGTGGAGCCGGACCGCGGCGGCTGCCCGGCGGGCGACCGAGGCGTGCTCGCGCTCCGCGGCGGCGAGCTCGTCGCGGGCGGCGGTCAGCCGGTCGTGCCGGCCCTCGCCGCCGGCCATCTGCAGCCGCCCGGTGACCTCTGCCCGACGGCGCTCGACCTCGGCGCTGCGCGTGGTCAGGGCCTCGGTGGCGCGGCGCGCGGAGACGACGAGGGCCTCGACGGTGTCCGGGTCGTCCGCGGCGAGCGCGGCAGCGCGCTGCTCGTGGTCGGCCTCGGTGCGCCTGGCCCGCGCGAGGGTCTCGGTGGCCTCGGCGTCGAGGACGTCGTCCGGGGCGGCGGACCGGGCGTCGGCGAGCTCGGCGGCGAGCCGGGAGGCGTCGCTGCGCGCCACGGCCCCGCCCGTCCGGGCCGCGGCGACCTCGGACTCCGCGGCCCGCACCGCGTCGTCGGCGAGCCGCCAGGCCTGCTCGGCCTCCTCCGCCGTGCTGCGGGCCGTGGCCGCGGTGTCGCGGGCACGGCCGGCGTCGTGGCGCAGCGCGTCGAGCTCGGCGGCCCGGGCGGCGCGGGCCGGGTCGTCGGGGGCGTCCTCGTCGAGGGCGACCCCGGTCTCGTCGAAGAGGGCGGGTCCGTCGGGTTCGCGGCGGCCCCTGCGCTTGGGGCCGCGGGGCTCGTCGGCGGCCGGCTCGGGGCGCAGCCGGTCGGCGAGCCGGTCGACCTCGGCGCGGACCTCGGCGGTGGGGCGCCCGCCCAGCTCGCGCTCCACGACGGCGGTGAGCTCGCGGACCCGGCCGGCGGCGTCCTCGGTGGCGTGGCGGGCGGCGCGCGCCGCGGCGAGGTCGGCCACCCCGAGCGCAGCGCACGCGGCGTCGCGCTCCTCGCGGGCCCGGGCCACCCGGCGTCGGGCCTCCGCGCCGTCGAGGCCCGGCCGCACCCGCACCTCGACCACGCCGGGCACGCCGACCGTCACCGGCCCGGCCACCCGCACCGTCCGCGTCTCGCCCGGCGCCACGGCCTCGCCGTCGGCGGTCACACCGGACGCGGCGTCGTGCGCCACGACCTCCACGGTGCCCGCCCCGGCCGCGAGCTCGGCCTCGGCGCGCACCACCCGCCGGTCGAGCTCCTCGAGCTGCTCGACCGCGGTCGCGTCGACCCGGTTCCGCGAGGACGTCCGCTCCACCTCACGGCGGGCGGCCTCGGCGGCCTCGGCCCGGCGCAGGCGCCACGAGAGGTCGGCGAGCTCGGCGTGGTCGCGCGCAGTGGCCAGGGCATCGTCGGCCGCCCGCGAGGCGGTGTCCGCCGCGGCCGCGGCGGCCCGCGCCGCCTCCCAGGCCGCGCGGCGCTCGTCGGCGTCGGCGCGGCGGGCGGCGTCACGCTCTTCCTGCGTCGCGATGGCGGTGTCGGCGGCCTCGGCGGCCTGTGCGGCTGCCGCCGCACGCTCGACGAGGCGGGCGCGCTCGGCCTGCCGCTCGGTCGCCCGCCGGGCCCGCTCGCGGGCGGCGCCGGCGCGCTCGGCGGCCGCGTCGACCTCGAGGCGGCGGGCCTCGAACGCCGTCCAGCGGTCCTCGAGCTCGCGGGCCCGCTCGGCGGTGGTCCGCCGCTCGACGGCGAGCGAGGAGACCTCGCGGTCGAGGTCGGCGCGCAGCTCGACGTCGCGCTCCACCTCCTCCACCGCCAGCGCGGCCGCGTCCGCCTCGACGTGCGCCGCGGCCAGCCGCTCCGTCGCCTCGCGCAGCGGACCGACCGGACGGCCGTGGCCGCCCTGGTAGCGCCGGACCTCGGCCAGCGCGCGCTCCACGAGGTCCTCCGCGGCGGCGTCGGCCCCCGGGGCGGCCTCGCCGGCCCCCGAGGCGCCCGACGCGGCCCGGTCCAGCGCCCGCGTCAGCGCGTCCTGGCCGCCGAGGTCCGCCTGGCCCAGCGGGGTGTGCTGCTCCACCCGCAGCGCGCGCCACAGGCTGCGGTCCATCGTCTCGTCGAGGATGGCGAGCATCCGGTCGTGCGCCTCGCGCCCGGTCAGCTGTTCGACGCGCGGCGTGAGGACGCTGAGCTCGGTGAGCTTCCGGCGCAGCCAGCGCTTGCGGTAGACGACGTGGTACGGCCCGCTGATCAGCTCGGCCTCGACCGTCGGGCCCGCGTCCCGGCCGGACGGCGCGGCCGCGCGGACCTCGGCGGCGGTGGAGCTGTCGCGGAAGTCGACGAGCAGGTCGAGCGCTGAGATCGTCGAGGTCTTGCCGACCTCGTTGTCGCCCTCGAGCACGGTCATGCCCTGCTCGGCCAGGTGGACCTCGCGGTCGTGCACGCCGCGGAAGTCGGTCAGCCGGATGCGCAGCAGCCTCACCGGTCACCCCCCGTGGCGGCGAGCCGGTGCAGCAGGGCGAGCGCGTCGAGCGCCTCGGCATCGTCCCCCCGGGAGGCCAGCTCGGTCGCGGCGGACGCGGCGAACCCGGAGAGGCCCAGCGCCTCGACGTCGGCGTCGTCGGGGCGGGTGACCAGCTCGTCGGTCACGACCTCGAGCGCGGCCAGCACCGGGGCGTGGCCGGCGAACACGTCGTCCAGGCGGGCCCGCTGGCGCAGCGTGAGGGTGCCCTCGCAGCTCAACCGCAGGGCGGTGCGTTCCGGCGCGGGGAGCGCCCCGAGGCGGGCGTCCAGGAACGCGAGGTCGTCGTCGGTGTCGAGCGTGACGTGCTCGCGGGTGAACGCCCAGCGGCCCACGCGCACCGGGCGCACCACGGCCCCGTGCGCGTCGGCGTCGACGACGAGCACGTTCCCCGGGTCGGTCTCGTCGTGCGAGGTGACCTCCGGGGCCCCGGAGTAGCCGATCCGGTGCTCGCCGGGGAACGGCCAGGTGGAGTGCCGGTCGCCCAGGGCGACGTAGTGCACCCGGCCGTCGGCCAGCGCCGCCCGGCACACGTCGGTGCGGATGACCGCGGGATCGTGCGCGTCCGGGCAGAGCACGTCGACCGCGCCGTGCCCGGCGAGCACCCGCACGACGCCGGGCGGGGCCGGCGCAAGCGCCCGGAGCTGGTCGGCCACGAGGTCGGACAGCGGGCGCTTCGAGGTCCACGGCGCGGCGACGACCTCCACACCGGGCGCGACCTCGTGGACCCCCGCCCGGTCGAGCACCGTGACCTGCGGCGGGCAGCGGCGGGCGAAGTCCGCCCGGCGCGTGACCAGGGCGGCGTCCGCCGGATCGTGGTTCCCGGGCAGGAGCAGCACCGGCACGGTGAAGGTCCGCAGCGTCTCGCACGCCCGCCCGACGACGTCCGGCCCCACCAGGTTCGACTCGAACACGTCTCCGCACACGACGACGAAGGCCGCGCCCTCGTCCGCGGCCACCCGCCCGAGGGCGGCGACGGCGTCGAGCCGCGCCTGCGCGAAGCGTGCCTGCGCCTCGCCCGCGGCCTGGCCGGGGCGCCCGGCGCCGAGGAAGCGGCGCGTCATGCCCAGCTGCCAGTCGGCGGTGTGGACGAAGCGCATGCTCACCTCCCGCGAGGACTGGGCCGACGGTAGGCCGTCGGCCCGGACGACCCGACGGCGACACCCCGGCCGTCGTCGTGATCGAGGAGAGCACGACCCCCCGACAGTCTCGCGGAGGCGAGCGGAGCGACGGGGAGGGGACGCGGAGGCGAGCGGAGCGACGGGGGAAGGGACGAGGGGTGGCGGGACGCCGACGGGTGCGGCAGGTTCCGACGGGTGACCACGCCTCCCGTGCGCGTCGAGACCGGTACCGACCCCGAGCTCGCGGTGGTGACCGTCAACCACCCGCCGCTCAACCTCTACGACGGCGACCTGCACACCGCCCTGATCGAGGCGGTCACCACGCTCGAGCAGCAGCGCCCGCGGGGTGCGCTGTTCCGGGCCGAGGGCAAGGTCGTCAGCGGCGGGGTCGACGTCCGGGACGCCTTCCTGCCCCTGGCCCAGACCTCCGACGTCGAGGGCGGCACCCGCTACTTCGCCGAGCTCGTCGAGCTCGGCGAACGCGTCCACCGGCTGCCGTTCCCGACCGTGTTCGCCGCGCACGGACTGACCCTGACCTGGGCGTTCGAGCTCGCACTGGCCTGCGACCTCATCGTCGCCGGAGAGTCCGCGAGCTTCGGGCTGATCGAGGCGACGGTCGGGCTCACGCCGGCGATGGGCGGGACGCAGCGCCTGGCGGAACGGGTCGGGCAGGGCCGCGCGAAGTACTTCGTCATGACGGCGGGCCGGTTCGGCGCGGCCGAGATGGAGCGCTGGGGCGCCGTCGACCGGATGGTCCCCGACGACGAGGTGGACGGCACCGCGCGCGAGCTCGCCCGCTCGCTCGCCGCCGGCCCGACGCGGGCACACGCCGCCACCAAGGAGATCCTGCGCGAGCTCGCCGCGGGCGGCCTGGACCGGGCGAACGCCCGCACCGCCGAGATCGCCGGCGCGCTGTTCGGCACCGAGGACCTGCGGGGGGCGATGGAGTCGTTCGTCGAGCCGGGTCACGGGAAGGCCCGGTTCACCGGCCGCTGAGTCGCTCGCGCGGAGCCGAAGTACCACGAACACGTGGTCCCTGTTACCCGAGGTTTCCGTTACCCCGGGTCGTGGATATATTCGTGTCGTCAGCCGATGTCACATGGGGAGACGACGACGATGAGCACCCCGACGACCACCCGACGCACCGACGTCTCGGCCCGCCTGCTGCGCTCGGCCGCGAAGAAGTCGTACGACCCGGCCGTCGACATCGACTGGGACGCCCCGCTCGACCCCGCCAAGACCTGGACGCCGGACCACCGCGTCTCGCTCTACGGCACCCCGCTGTGGGAGGCCCTCGACGCCGACCAGCGCCGCGAGCTCGCCAAGCACGAGGCCTGCAGCGTCGCCGGCGCGGGCGTGTGGTTCGAGACGCTGCTCATGCAGCGGCTCCTCAAGGACTTCTACGACGCGGACCCGACGAGCGACCGCGCGCAGTGGGCGCTCACCGAGGTCGCCGACGAGTGCCGCCACTCCCAGATGTTCACGCGGATGACCCAGGTGGCCGGCGTGCCGACGTACGGCCCGGTGCCGTGGATCCGCGCACTCTCGAAGCTCTACAGCGTCGTCACCTGGGGCCCGTCGGCCTACGCGACGATCCTCGTGGCCGAGGAGGTCCTCGACCGGCTCCAGCGCGAGCAGGCCGACGACCCCGAGGTCCAGCCGCTCATGCGCCAGGTCAACAAGATCCACATCATGGAGGAGGCGCGGCACGTCTCCTTCGCCCGCGCCGAGGTCGCCGAGGGCATGGCGGCGCTCTCGCGTCCCGCCCGCGCCTACCACCGCTTCGTGACGGCGTTCGTCAGTTTCTTCATCGTCCGCAGCCTCATCCACCCGGGCGTCTACGCGTCGGTGGGCATCGACCCGCAGCGGGGCCGGCGGGAGGCCCTGGCCAACCCGCACTACCAGGAGATGATCCGCTGGGCGGGGGAGAAGATCCTGGGCTTCCTCGAGGAGGCGGACATGGTCGGGGGA
>NZ_JBVPVA010000434.1:0-3233 GCF_055612215.1 Actinomycetospora sp.
GGCTCGGTGCAGAGGACGCCCGCGCGGCGGGCGGCGTCGTCGAGGTGGGGCAGGCCGTCGCGGTGGGCCCGCTGCAGCCGCAGGCCCCAGGAGACGAGCACCCGGACGTGCTCGTGGTCGCAGCGGGCCGCGGCGAGCACGTCACCGTCGTCCTCGGCGATCACCCCGGCCCGGGTGAGCAGCGGTTGGGCGACCTCGTTGAGCCCCAGCGAGGTCAGCGTGGCCGCCACGAGGCGGTAGGTGTCCTGGAGGTTGCCGCGGTGCTCGCGCGGGGTCGGGGCGTCGTCGACGACGGACTGCTCGTCGAGCTGGGTCAGCGCGCGGGTCGCCGCGGCCAGGGCCGACTCCTCGTCGTCGGCGAGCAGCGCACGCCGGGCGAGCAGGGCCTCCGCGTCGACGGCGAAGAGCGTCAGGCCGTGCTCGCCGACGAGCGCGACGAGCTCGTCGAGGAGCCGCTCCGCGCCGTCGGTCAGGCCCGGGTCCGGCGCGACCGGGTCGTCCGGGCCGGCGCCCGCCCCGCGGACCGCCAGGTGCGCGGCCGCGGCCTCGCGGAGCAGGACCGCGCGCGTGCCGGGGTCGGAGGTCTGCCGGGTGCGCGCCACGAGCTCGCCCAGCGCGACCAGGTCGTCGGCCGGTCCCCGCCCGGTGCCCGGGACCCGTGCGGCCCGCGCGCACGCCGCGCGTGCGAGGGCGAGGAGGGTCTCCCGTGGGGCCCGCTCGGGGCGGGTGAGTGCGGCACCGGTCATCCCACCGTGCGCCCCGGAGTCCGGACGTCCCACCCCTCACCTCCTCGCAGCCCCGCTCGGGTGTCCCGGGCGGCCCCCGTGCACACTGTCGGTCACGGGCGGCGCCGAGGTCGTCGCAGGGCGTCACGCGCGATTCTGCACATGCGGATGCGATCGGCGCGCGCGGGGTGCCCGTCGGGGTCGGGAAGGTCGGGGAAGGGGAGCGCCGGGTGGGATCGACCGACGACGTCCGCGGTCGCGGAGGCGCCGCGCTCATCCCGTCGCACCGCCGGCCGCTCGTGGTCCCGGTCGTGCTCCTCGGCATCCTGCTCGTCGCGGTGCCGGCGGTCCGCTACGCCGGCACCGGGGAGGGCGGCCGGCTCGACCGCACGCTCGGGGCCCTGGTGACGATGCCCGACGGCGTCGTCGGGTCCGTCGGGGAGGCCCTGGCCGACCTCGGGGATCCGGTGCCGGTCGTGGTCCTCACGGCACTGCTCGCCGCCGCGGCCTGGTGGTGGCGCGGCGGCCGGGGGCTGGCGCTGGCCCTCGTCGGACCGGCGACCGCGATGATCACCACCTCGCTCGTGCTCAAGCCGATCGTCGGGCGCACCCGGGGCCACGAGCTGTCCTTCCCGAGTGGGCACACCACCGCGGTCGCCGGGCTCGTGGCGACCGCCGTGGTCCTCGTGCTGGGGACGGCGGCCCTCACCCCGACCGTGCGCCGGGTGGTCGCGGCGGCGCTCGGCGTGCTCGTCGTGGTCGTCGGGGTGTGCCTGGTGGGTCGCGGCTACCACTACCCGACCGACGTGGTCGGGGCGCTCGGTGTCGTGCTCGTCCTGGTGCCGCCCGCGGCGCTGGTGGTCGACGCGTTCGCCGCGCTGAGCGACGACGGCGAGCGGGCCCGGCCGGCCGGTCCCGCCGCCGGCGACACGGCCGACACCCCGACCGGCCGGCTCCCGGCCGCGGGCTGAGCCCGCACGGGCCTCAGGCCTGGGCGCTCGTGCGGTCGTGGACGAGCGGGCGGCGCATCGTGACCGTGGTGCCGCCGTCGCCGTGCTCGACCTCGACCTCGGTGAGGCTCTCCATGAGGGTCAGGCCCCGGCCCCGCGACGTCGGCCCGGTCGTCGGGCTGCGCCAGTGCCCGTCGTCGGTGACGACGATCGTGACGACGTCGTCGACGAGGTCCGCGCGCAGCGTCATGGCGCCCACGCTCGGGGCGTTCGCGAACGCGTGGTCGACGACGTTCTCCAGGGCCTCGCTGGTCGCGAGCACGAGGTCGTCGGCCAGGTCCTCGAGCTCGTCGGGCAGCTCCGGGGACGCCCCGGCCGCGGTCTGCCGGGCCTCGAGGGCATCACCGAGCCACCGGCGCAAGGCCCGCCGGAAGGCTCCGACCCGGGGTGGGCTGGCCTCGGCGGCGATGTCCAGCGCAGCGTGCGCAGTCACGAACTCTCGCTCCCGGACACGACGACGGAGGTGACCCGGCCATCTTCCCCGCGGGCCGGAGATCCAAACCAGCGACCCCCGCCGACACCCGGTCGGCTCAGAGGCCCTCGTCCAGCGAGGTCGCGGTGCGCAGGCGCCCGGCGAGCTCGTTGAGCTGCTCGCGCAGGGCCGCGAGCTCGCCGCTGTCCATCCCGGTGGCCCGCTCGACCTCGCGCTGCACGGCCCGTGCCTTCTCGCGCAGCAGGCGTCCCTGGTCGGTGCAGGCGATCTCGAGCGTCCGCTCGTCCTCGGGGCGCCGGCGGCGGGTGACCCGGCCCTGCTTCTCGAGGCGCTTGAGCAGCGGGGACAGGGTGCCGGAGTCGAGGTGCAGCTGCTCGCACAGCGAGCCCATCGAGACGGCCTCGTGCTGCCAGAGCACGAGCATCACTGCGTACTGGCTGTAGGTGAGCCCCAGCTCCTCGAGCCCCTGCCGGTAACAGGCGGTCATCGCGCGGGACGCCGAGTGCAGCGCGAAGCAGAGTTGCCCGTCGATCGTGAAGGGCTGGCTACTCGGAGTCGCCTCAGCCGTGGTCATCCCGACAGACTAAACGGGATGGGCCCGTCGTGGGGCGGGCTCACCGTGCGGGTCCGGACGATGACCCTCGGTGGTCGTCACCGGGGACGAGTCCGGCGGCCCGCAGGTGGGCGAGCAGGTCGGTCGTCAGCGCCAGTCGCCCGAGCTCGGCCGGGGTGAACCATCCCACGTCGGCGGCGTCGTCACCGGCACGCAGGGCGCCCCCGACCGGCTCGGCGACGAAGTCGTGGATCTCGAAGACCGCGTCGGGGCCGGCGGGCCGGGAGAGCACCAGCCACTCCCGTCCCACGGCCACGACGAGCCCGGTCTCCTCGGTGACCTCCCGCGCGGCGGCCCGGGCCGGCGTCTCGCCGGGTTCCACCCGCCCGCCGGGCAGGGTCCAGCGCCCGGCCTCGGGGTCGTGGGCCCGCCGCACGAGCAGCAGCCGGCCGTCGGCGTCCCGGACGACCGCGCCCGCGGCGAGCACCGTCCGCACGGCCACGTCCCCTCCC
>NZ_JBVPVA010000459.1:0-3638 GCF_055612215.1 Actinomycetospora sp.
AGGAAGCGGACCTCAGTGGGCCTCGGGCCCCGCGTGGTACTCGAACACCAGACCGCAGACCGCGATGATCAGGGCGATCGCGCCCATCACGATCAGCCACCACTGGTAGAAGGCGAGCCCGAAGCCGGTCAGCGCCACGCCCCCGGCCACCGTGATGGGCCAGTAGCTGCCCGGGCTGAAGAAGCCGACGTCGCCGGCGCCGTCCGAGACCTCGGCCTCCGGGTTGTCCTCCGGGCGCTCCTCGAGGCGCCGGGCGACGAACCGGAAGTAGGTCCCGATGATCAGGCAGAGGCCGCCGGTGAGGGTCAGGCCGACGATGCCGACCGCCTCCTTCGACAGCAGCCCGTAGATGAGCGCACAGACGAAGCAGAAGATCGTCAGGAGCTCGAAGATGCGGGACTCGACCTTCATCGCCGCGCGCTCCTCTCAGCGGTGGTGGGCACGGTCATGTCAGAACGCCAGGCGGACGGTCGGGTCCGGGTTGAACGGGTGCGTGGTGGTCGCCGTGGGCGAGCACAGTTCGCCGCAGTTCATCCGGGAGAGGGCCTCGGCCGCGGAGTAGGGCTGGCCCGTCGTCGGGTTCGTCGCCTGCCGCAGCTGCATGTACTGGTCGAACAGGTTGCCGGGCAACGCCCGCACCTCGAAGTTCATCATCGAGTGGTACGAGCCGCAGTACTCCGCGCAGCGGCCCACGAAGGACCCGGGCCGCTCGATGCGGTCGATGACCCAGACGTTCTTCTGGTCGTTCTTCTCCGGGTCGGGCATCACGTCGCGCTTGAACAGGAACTCCGGGATCCAGAACGAGTGGATGACGTCCTCGGAGTGCTGGGTGAACGAGATCGGACGGTCGGTCGGGAGCACCAGCAGCGGGACCTCGGCGGTGGTGCCGATGGTCGCGACGGTCTGCCCGGCGGCGTTGCGCGTCCCCGGGTACTGGAACTCCCAGTTCCACTGGAACGCGGTGACGTCGATCTTGAGCTCGTTGCCGGTCGGCTCGCGGTCGACGACGTTCTGCACGACGACCGTGAAGTAGAACAGGACCGCGACGATGATCAGCGGCAGGACCGTGAGCACCAGCTCGAGCGGCAGGTTGTACTGGAACTGACGGGGCAGCTCGGAGTCGCCGGCCTTGCGACGGTGGAACGCGACGGCCCACGCGGTGGCGCCCCAGACGAGGACGCCGACGCACAGCGCGGCGATCGCGGACCAGGTCCACAGCGTCCGCATCATGGTGGCCTCGGGGGTGACGCCGACCGGCCACCCGAAGCGGATGACCTCGTCGACCGAGCACCCGGTGGAGAAGAGCGCCACGACGCATCCGAGGACGGCGAGCTGGAGCGCGCGCATCACCCGGCGGGTCCGACGCCGCGGGCCACGACCGCGCTCGTCCTGCGGGGCCGCAACCTCCCCGGCCTGCGCAATGCTCACTGCTCGGCGCACTGCTGGCTGCCCTCCTCGAGGCCGTGCGACCGTGGGCGACGCCACCCTCGGTCCGGACACCGGGAGACTAGCCGAGCTGACCACTACGCGCTGTCGGAGGGGCGCACGCGTGACGCGGATCCGCGCACCCCGACGGCTCCCGACGGGTGGCGCCCGGGCTGTCGGTCCCCCTCGCCATACTGACCCTCGTGTGCGGGCTGATGGGTTGGATCACGGCGGACGGCACGGCGGCGCGGTACGCGGCGGACGTCGAGGCCGCGTTGCCCTGCATGCGTCACCGCGGGCCTGACGAGTCGGGGGTCTGGCACGACGACGACGTGGCGCTCGGCTTCAACCGGCTGTCGATCATCGACGTCGAGGGCTCGCACCAACCACTGGTCTTCCCCGACGACGCGGCGCAGCAGAGCGCGACCGGGGAGCAGCACGGCCGGTACCGCATCGTCTTCAACGGCGAGATCTACAACTACCTGGAACTGCGGGCGGAGCTCAGCAGGGACCACGGGGTCCGGTTCACCACCGAGGGCGACACCGAGGCCGTCGTCGCGGCGTACTCGGTGTGGGGCGCGGACGCGGTGCCCCGGCTGCGCGGCATGTTCGTGTTCCTCATCTGGGACGTGCAGGAGCGGGTGCTCTTCGGCGCGCGGGATCCCTTCGGCATCAAGCCGCTGTTCTTCGCGGCCGGCGCGCACGGCGTCGCGTTCGCCAGCGAGAAGAAGAGCCTCCTGCAGGTGCTGGAGTCCCTGGGCGCGAGCACCGCGGCGCCCGACCCCACGGCATTGCAGAACTACCTGACGCTGCAGTACGTGCCCGAGCCGGCGACGCTGCACCGGGCGGTCCGGCGCGTGGAGTCGGGGTGCTGGTTCAGCATCTCCCCCGGCGAGCCCGTCAGCGTCCAGCGCTACTTCACCCCGCGCTTCGACGAGCGCCCGATCCCCCGAGGCGACACCGCCGAGGAGACGCGGCGCCACGAGGAGATCACCGAGGTCCTGCGCGACTCGGTGGCCAAGCACATGCGCGCCGACGTCACCGTCGGGTCGTTCCTCTCCGGCGGCATCGACTCGACGGTCATCGCGGCGCTGGCCCGGGAGCACAACCCGGACCTGATCACCTTCACCACCGGGTTCGAGCGGGCCGGGTACTCCGAGATCGACGTCGCGGCCGAGTCGGCGGAGGCGATCGGGGTCCGCCACGTCGTCCGCACCGTGACCGCGCAGGACATGATGGACGCGCTGCCGCTCATCGTCTGGTACCTGGACGACCCGGTGGCCGACCCGGCCCTCGTCCCGCTCTACTTCGTGGCCAACGAGGCGCGCAAGCACGTCAAGGTCGTGCTGTCCGGCGAGGGCGCCGACGAGCTGTTCGGCGGCTACACGATCTACAAGGAGCCGCTCTCGCTCGCGCCGTTCGACAAGCTGCCCGGGGCGGTCCGCAAGCTCGCCGGAGCGCTCTCGGAGCGGCTGCCGACCGGGGTGCGCGGCAAGGACCTGCTGCGCCGCGGTGCGCTCCCCCTCGAGCAGCGCTACTACGGCAACGCCCGCAACTTCTTCCCCGCCCAGCTCGCCGCGGTCCTGCGCGGGTACGACGACGAGCTCTCCCACACCGACGTGACCGCGCCGGTGTACGAGGGGTCGCGCGACTGGGACCCGGTCGCGCGCATGCAGCACGTCGACCTCTTCACCTGGCTGCGCGGGGACATCCTCGTCAAGGCCGACAAGATGACCATGGCGAACTCCCTGGAGCTGCGGGTCCCCTTCCTCGACCCCGAGGTGTTCCGGGTGGCGTCGGCGCTGCCGACCGACCAGAAGATCGCGCACGGCACGACGAAGTACGCTCTGCGCCGCGCGATCGAGGGCATCGTCCCGCCGCACGTGCTGCACCGTCGCAAGCTCGGCTTCCCGGTGCCGATACGGCACTGGCTGGCCACCGACATGCTCGACTGGGCCCGGGGGATCGTCCGCGAGTCGCAGACCGACGCGATCCTCGACAAGGCCGCGGTGCTGCGCCTCATCGACGAGCACCGTGCCGGCCCGGTCGACCACTCGCGGCGCATCTGGACACTGCTGGTGTTCATGCTCTGGCACGGCATCTTCGTCGAGCAGCGCATCCACCCGGCGATCCCGGAGCCGCAGTACCCGGTCTACGCCTGAGGGGCGGCGATAGTGCCCGACGCAACGATCGGGCTGTCGACACCCACGCCA
>NZ_JBVPVA010000543.1:0-9846 GCF_055612215.1 Actinomycetospora sp.
GTGGGTCATGACCACCACGCTCATCCTGCTCGGCCTCCTCTACCTGGCCGTCGCGGCGGGGCTGCGGGCACCGCGACCGGGTCGGTGGGTGCTCGCCGTCGGCGCGGTGGCCGCGACCGCCACCGGGCTCGCGCCGCAGCCCGCCGTCGGGAGCTCCGCGGTGCACATGGCGTGCACGGTGGCCGGGTGCGTCGCCCTGACGACGTGGCCACTCGGGCTGCTGGGCGAACCGCGCCTGCGGGTCGGCTCGCTGGTGGCCGTCGCCACGATGGCCGCGGCCGGGGCCTGGGTGTGCGCGCAGGCCTGGACCGACGGCACCTGGCTCGGCGTGGCGGAACGGGTCGTCCTGCTCGCGCAGACGGTCTGGCCGATCCGGGTGGCGATGGGCACCCGCAGGCTCGGCTCGACGGACCGGTGGACGGTCGTGCTCGCCCTGGTCCCACCGGTGGTCTTCGTCGCCGGCCTCGTCGCGGCCCAGGCCGCCCGGCCCGCGGCCGACCCCCTGCGCTCCTCGTTGAGCTCGCTCGCGCGCCTCGGCGCCGCCGACCGCTGGATCGTGACCACGACGGTGCTCACGGCCGGACTGACCTACGTCGCGGTCGCGGCGGGCCTGCGGCGGGTGCCCGGGCACGGACGCGTGCTCCTCGGGCTCGGCGGCGGCTTCCTCGTCGCCTCCGCGCTCTTCCCGCAACCCGCGTCCGGGGTGTCGTGGGTGCACATGGCGTCCGGCGCGCTCGCGTGGGCCGGGTTCGCCGCGTGGCCGCTGACCGTGGCGGCGTCGCCGTCGACCGCGCGAGCGTGGCGCCGGGCGTCCGCGGCGGCCTCGGCGGTGCTCGTCGTGCTCCTCGCGTGGTTCACGGTGCAGATGGTCACGAGCGGGACCTGGTACGGGCTGTCCGAGCGCATCACGTTCGTCGCGATGAGCGTGTGGCCGGTGGTGATGGCCGTGCGGGGTGCGCTCGAGCCCCGCGGCGCGCTCGTCGGCCCGCGGCCCGACGGCGGCGCCTAGGGTCCGGTCGGTGACGTTCCTCGGGATCGACATCGGGACCTCGTCGTCGAAGGGCGTGCTCGTCGACGCGGACGGCACGGTCGTCGGACGGGCCGACGTCGAGCACGCGACGTCGTTCCCGCATCCCGGCTGGGTCGAGCACGACGCCGAGGCCGTCTGGTGGTCCGACGTCCGGGCCCTCGTCCGTGAGCTGCTGGAGGGACGCGACCAGCCGGACGCGGTCGGGGTGTCGGGCATCGGGCCGGTGCTGCTGCCCGCCGACGGGCAGGGGCGGCCGCTGCGCCCGGCGATCCTCTACGGCGTCGACACCCGCGCGACCGCCGAGATCGCGGAGCTGACCGACGAGCTCGGCGCCGACGCGATCCTGCGCCGCGCCGGGACGCCGCTGTCGAGCCAGGCCGTCGGCCCGAAGTGGCGCTGGCTCGCCCGGCACGAGCCCGACGTCTACGACGCGACCCGGCTCTTCCTGATGGCCAGCTCGTTCCTCGTGCACCGGCTCACCGGCGAGTACGTGCTGGACCACCACTCCGCGAGCCAGTGCGACCCGATGTACGACCTCGACGCCGCGGACTGGGCCCACGACTGGGCGGGGACGGTGGCGCCGGGCCTGGCGCTGCCGCGGCTGCTGTGGCCGACCGAGATCGCGGGGACGGTCACCGCGGACGCCGCCGCCGCGACCGGCCTCCGTGCGGGCACGCCGGTCACCGTCGGGACCGTCGACGCCTGGGCGGAGTCGGTGAGCGCGGGGGTGCGCGACCCCGGCGACACGATGGTCATGTACGGCACGACGATGTTCCTGGTGCAGGTCACGGACGCGCCGGCGCGGCACCGGAACCTGTGGTCGACACGCGGGGTCGCCGCCGGCTCCTTCACCACAGCCGCCGGGATGGCGACGTCGGGGGCGATCACCGCGTGGCTGCGCGACCTCACCGGGCGCGGCTACGACGAGCTCGTCGAGGCGGCCGCGGACGTGCCGGCCGGGAGCCGCGGACTGCTGCTCCTGCCCTACTTCGCGGGCGAACGGACGCCGATCTTCGATCCGGACGCCCGCGGCGTCGTCGTCGGCCTGACGACGGCCCACGGCCGCGCCGAGCTCTACCGCGCGGCCCTCGAGGGCATCGCGCACGGCGTCCGCCACAACCTCGAGGTGTTCGCCGACGCGGGCGGCCCGGCGTCACCCCGGCTGGTCGCCGTCGGCGGCGGCACCCGCGGCGGGCTGTGGACGCGGATCGTCAGCGACGTCACCGGCCTGCCGCAGGACGTCCCGGCCGACACCACCGGCGCCGCGCTCGGGGACGCCTTCCTCGCCGCCGCCGCGGTCGGTGCGGCCGACGACGTGCGGGCGTGGAACCCGGTCGTCGACACCGTCGAGCCCGACCCCGGGGCGCGCGCGCTGCACGACGAGTTCCACCGGCACTACCGCGGCCTCTACCCCGCCACCGCCGACACCGCGCACTTCCTCGCCGAGGCCCAGCGCCGCGCCGACCGCTGAGGGGACCGGGGGACCGTCAGTCCACGCGGCGCAGGAAGCGCGCCGGGACCTCGTCGGCGAGCCACGTGTCCTCGTTGCCGTGACGGAAGACGACCCCGGACGCAGCCGCGGCGAGCGTGTCGAGGACCAGCACGACCGGACGTCCGCCGTGACGAGCCCCGACCCGGCGCGCGGTCTCCTCGTCGGCGGACAGGTGCACGAACTGCCGGCCCATCGGGCGCAGGCCCTCCTGCAGGACCACGTCCGCCGTCCGCGGGGCCGTGCCGTGGAAGAGCGCCGGCGGCGGGTCACCGACGGGCAGCTCGACGCGGCCCTCGACCGAGTGCCCGTAGCGGGCCCGGATCCGCTCGCCGTCGAGCTCGTAGCGCTGCTTCGTGCCGTGGCGCACGACGTCCTCGACGTCGGCGCGCGTCACCGGGTTCCCGGGGGCGCTCAGGCCCCGGGCCAGGGCGTCGAGCGAGGTCCAGCCCTCGTCGTCGAGCTCGAGCCCGAGCCGGCCGGGGTCGTGGCGCAGGGCCCGCGACATGCGCTTGGAGAGCCGGACCCGGTCGGTCATCCGCGCATCTCCATGAGCCGCGCCCAGACGTCGTCGGGCACCGGCGCCCCGGTGCGCACGAACGACGCGCGCAGCGCGGGCCACGACGCGGTCACCGGGTCGGCGCGCAGCTCGGCCAGCGGGACGGGGTGGGGGAAGCGCTCGAGCACCTCGGCCTCGCAGTTCCACGGCCGGTCGGGCACGTCCTCGTGCACCGCGTCCGACGTCGCGCGGAACAGGTAGGCGAGGTCCTTGGCGCGGCGCGAGCGGTACAGCACCGCGAGGTCGCCGCGGCGGGTGTCCCGGTGGCAGGCCCAGCGCATCGCGGGGGCGCCGGGACTGAGCTTGGCGTGCTCGCGCCCGTCCTCGTCGAGATAGCAGTCCGGACCGACGACCCACACCCAACGTCCCGCCACGGCCCAGAGCGTGGCACGGGGCGGGTCGTGGACGTCGCCCACCGTCACCGGCGGTGCCCGGTGCTGATCGCCGACCGGTGGTCGCGCCGATCAGGGCAGGCGCTCGGCGAGCGGAGCCAGCGTGAACGGCACGTGCGGCTCCGCCTGGTACCAGTAGGCGACCGAGGACCAGTCGTCGCTGCGGCGGTTGGCGTGCCCGTGCTCGATGGTCACGCGGATCGAGCGCTCGAACACCACCGGGTCCTCGACGTGGAACCGGTACAGCGAGACCGGCCCGCGCCAGTTCCGCCCGCCCGGCAGCGTCACGCCGTGGTACGGCGCGGACTGGGGCTGCGTCGGGCACCACGCGGTGTTGACGTAGTCCTCGGTGCCGGTGCCGTGCAGCGTCGGGGGCCACTCGCCGCGCTCCTGGTCGACGAAGATCATGTCGTCGCCCTCGCCGTACCAGTTCCAGCGCCGCCGCCGGTGTGGCCGGACGTTGAGCACGCACCCGACGTAGTGCCCGTGCCCCTCGGCCTCGAGGATCGTGTAGTTGTCGTCGCCCGTCAGGTTCACCCCTCCGAACTGGTAGTCCGCGTTCGACCACCCGGGCCGCACCCCGCGGGTCCGCTCCCGGCGCCACTGCGCGTGGAACCGCCCGAGGTCCTCGCCCACCTCGTCGAGCTCCTCGAGGTCGACGTAGAAGTAGGCCCAGACCTCCTCGGGCGCCTCGTTGACGAGCTCGATCCGGGCGCCGTCCGCGAAGGGCATCGCGAACCAGCAGTTGAGCGCCTTGCCGTCCTCGGGGCTCATCTGCAGCGGCGCGGAGACGAAGTTCGTGGTGCGCCCGTGCCCGACCCCGAAGAAGTCGCCGAGGGGCACGTCGACGCTCGGGTGCTCCTCGGAGTCCCACCACATCCGCAGGACGAGGCGGCGCAGCAGGTCGGCGCGCCGCCCGCGGGGATTGCGCGGCGAGCGCGGCGTCGCCACGGTCATCCAGAGGTGGGTCACGACGCCGGCCCCGGACACGTCGAGCAGGGTCGCGCTCCGGCCGGGTCCGAGGTGGACGCGGTCGTCGTTGCCGCCGGTCCGGTCCCAGCTGGAGCTGCGACGACGGCGGCTGCGCCGCAGCCGGGGCAGGTCGCGCAGGCTCGACCCGTGCGGGCCGTAGGCGGCGGTCATGGCGACTGTCTTCCCGCCCGGGCCGCGCGGCGCGCGTCGTGGCGGAAAAAAAGACGGAACCGATCGGCGCCCCCGGGTCTCCAAGCCCCTGACGAGGCCCAGCGGCACCGGGAGGACCACATGGCGAGGACGGCGAGGAAGACGCGACGTCGGGCGGGCCGGGCGCCCGCGCAGCGGCGGGCACCGGGACGCGTCCCGGGGGCGCTGACGGTCCAGCTGCTCCCCCACCTGCTGATCGAGGGGGCGCTGCCCCGGGCCCGGGTCGGGGACGTCCTGGAGGTCGTCCCGGCCGTGTACGCCGGGGTCCTGCACGAGACCGGGCCGTTCCACGGCTCGGTCCCGCCTCCCCACTGGTCGGTCGACGAGTTCGGGTGCGTGGACGCCCGCGGCCAGGTCACCGCCGTGCCGCTCGACCCGGCCACCGGGTGCTCGTGCCGGATCGACGTCCTCGACGCGGCCGGCTGGCTCGTCCCGGTCAACTGGGCGGCCACGGAGCCGCCCGAGGGGGACGGCCCGCTGCACGTCGAGGGCTCGCTGTACCTCGACCCGATGCTCGACGCCGGGACGGGGCACGGCGAGGCCGTCGCGCTCTGTCGCCGCCGGGTCCGGGTCGCCGCCGTGCGGCGCTACCGCCGCACGGCGTACCGGCCGATCGGCCCGGTCCTCCTCCCGCAGTTCCCCGGCCCCGGCGAGGTGTCGGAGGACGCGGTGTACGTCGCGGACCTCGTGCCCGAGCGCGAGGACCGCCCGTCGGCGGCGCTCGCGGGCTGCCACGAGGGCAGCGGGTCGTGAGTGCCGACGCGTGCACGCACGCCGGCTGGACGACGAGGACGCAGGCGCGGGTGCGGGAGGTGACGACGGTGCAGCTGCAGCCGCAGCACCTGGGCGCGGGTCGGCTCCCGGTGGTCGGGGTCGGGGAGTCCCTGGAGGTGGCGCCGGTCCTCTACCTGAGCACCGTCGAGGACCTGCGGTGCCGGCCGCGCACCGCCTGGGAGGCCGGGCCCTTCGGGATCGTCGGGGCGTGCGGCGTGATCGGCGAACCGCGGGTCTTCCGGGACGAGGGCGGCGCGGTCGGCGTGGAGATCCTCGAGGTCGGGGACCGCGAGGTCGTCGTCAACGGCGCGGGGCTCGAGGACCCCGAGCACCTCGAGCCCGGGCGCCTGGTGTTCGTCGAGGGGTCGTTCTACCTCGACGTCGACCTGGTCGGGATCGACGCACCCGTCCCGGTCCCGATGCGGGGCCGGTACCGGCTCGCCGCGGTGCGCCGACACCGGCGCGGGCCCTCGGGCGGCCCGCCGACCACGGAGCGCCTGCACCGGATCCCGGCCCCCGAGGACGTCGACCCGGAGGCGTTCCTGCACGTCGCGGACCTCGTCGGGCCCCGGCGGACTCAGCCGTGACGGGCCATCGCCTGCAGCCGCGCGATGCGGTCCTCGATCGGCGGGTGGGTCGAGAAGAGCTTCGAGGCGCCCTCGCCCGGCCGGAACGGGTTCGCGATCATGAGGTGCGACTGCGAGACGAGCTCGGGGTCCGGCGGCAGCGGTGCGATCTGGGTGCCGTACTGCAGCTTGTGCAGCGCGGACGCGAGCGCCAGCGGGTCGTGCGTGAGGTCGGCGCCGCTGGCGTCGGCCTGGTACTCGCGGGTGCGACTCACGGCCATCTGCACGATCCCGGCGGCCACCGGCCCGACGAGGGCCAGCAGCATCGTGGCCAGGAAGTTCCGGTTGCCGCCGAAGAGCTGCGCCCCGAGCGCGACGAAGGTCACGACACTCGACAGGGCGCCGGCCACCGAGGAGATGAGGATGTCTCGGTTGTAGACGTGGGAGAGCTCGTGGCCGAGCACGCCGCGCAGCTCCCGCTCGTCGAGCAGCCGCAGGATGCCGGTGGTCGCGCACACGGCCGCGTGGCGCGGGCTGCGTCCGGTCGCGAAGGCGTTGGGCGCCTCGGTCGGGCTCACGTAGAGCCGGGGCATCGGCTGGTGGGCCGCGGAGGCCAGCTCGCGGACGATCCGGTACATGCCGGGCTGCTCGGCCTCGGTCACCGGCACGGCGTGCATCGCCCGCAGCGCGATGCGGTCGGAGAAGAAGTACGAGTAGCCGTTGACGCCGATCGCGACCAGCAGGGCGATCAGCAGCCCGCCCCGGCCGAACAGCGAGCCGATGAGGAGGATGAACGCGCTCAGGCCCCCGAGGAGGAGGGCGGTCTTCAGCCCGTTGCGCACCGTGGGTCCCCTTCCGCCGCGGAGCCGGTGGACCACGACCGGCTCGTCCACCGGGTCCAACGTGCGGCGCGGGCCGTCCGTTCCGGGGCGGGGGCCTCAGGCGCGGGCGTCGCGGATCCGGTCGGCGGGCACCCCGAGCGCCTCGAGGTCCTCGGGGCGGCTGTGGCGCAGGAAGTGCTCGAGGCCGACCTGGACGAACAGTGCCCGCGCCGTGCCCACGAGCGGCCCGTCCGCGGCGTCGAGGCGGGCCTCGGCGCTGACGAAGAACTTGCGGCCGGCGACCCCGTCCAGGCGCGCGCGCAGCCACAGCGTCGTGCCGACCGGCACCGGCGCGCGGAAGTCGGTCTCGAGCCGCGCCGTGACGCACGCGCGGGTGACGAGGGCGGGGACCGCCCCCAGGCACTCGTCGAAGGCGGCGGTGAGGAACCCGCCGTGGATCAGGCCTGGCCCGCCCTGCATGTCCTCGGTGACGAGCATCCGGCTGCGCACCGCGACACCGTGACCGGGCTCGCCACCCTCGCCGCGGTCGTCGTCGACCCAGGACTCGACGTGCAGCCCGCCGGGCACGTCCGCGCACCCGCGACACGCCGCGTTGTGGGGCGGCGTCCGCTCCCCGACGCCCGGCGCCTTCGGGTGGCGGGGCGGGATCGTCGCGTCCTCGGGGACGTCGAGGGAGCGGGGGCGCGCCTGGGTCATGTGCGCACGCTAACCGGCTTCGGCACGATGTCGGACGTGGCAGACAGCACTGACGACCCCGCCGTCCTCGTCGAGTACCTCCCCCCGGACGACCCGGCGGAGGGCAGCGGCGTCACCGCGCTGCTGACCCTGCGCGACCCGCGGCGGCGCAACGCGATGTCCCGCGCGCTCTCCGACCGCCTCGTCGAGGCCCTCGACGCGGTGGTCGCCGACGAGACGGTGCACGCCGTCGTCGTCACCGGCGCCGCCGACCGCGGGCCGGCGTTCTGCGCCGGGGGCGACCTCGACGAGCTCGCGGCGATCGGCGGGTCGGAGGGCGCCGACGGCGAGGCCGCCATCAAGGCGGTCTACGCCGGCTTCCTCGCCCTCGCCGCCTGCCCGCTGCCGACCATCGCCGCCGTCGACGGGCCGGCCGTCGGCGCGGGGATCAACGTCGCGCTCGCGGCCGACATCCGCCTGGCCGGGGACACCGCGCGCTTCGAGCCCGGGTTCCTGCGCCTCGGCCTGCATCCCGGCGGGGGCATGACGTGGATGACGCAGCGGCTGGTCGGGTCGCAGACGACGCTTGCGATGCTGCTCGGCGGCGAGGGGCTCGACGCCGCGGCCGCGGTGGCGTGCGGGCTGGCCCTGCGCCGGGTGCCCGGCGAGATGCCGGCGCCGCCGGCCGACCACGACGGCACGGCCACGCGCTCCCCCGCGGTCCTCGAGGCACTGCGGATGGCGGGACACTCGGCGCGGGCGCCGCGGGATCTCGTCGTCGCGACCAAGGCCAGCGTGCGGGCCACCGGCGACCTCGCCGACCACGGCGCGGCGGTCGACGTCGAGGTCGGGCCCCAGCTCACGTC
Source organism: Actinomycetospora sp. (assembly GCF_055612215.1). Taxonomy (NCBI): domain Bacteria; kingdom Bacillati; phylum Actinomycetota; class Actinomycetes; order Pseudonocardiales; family Pseudonocardiaceae; genus Actinomycetospora; species Actinomycetospora sp. The sequence continues at coordinate 8,376 of NZ_JBVPVA010000543.1, forward strand.
GCTGCACTCGCCGGCGTTCCGGGCCGGCCTCGAGCGGGTGCGCCGACGCCGCTAGGGCCCCGGTCGGGGCTTGTTCGGTCAAGTGTGTTGAGAGCCGCAGCGGGTGGCAACCACTGCGGATCACCACGCGGTTAACGTGGGATGTTGGTGTGGTCGCCCGACGCCGGACCGCAGGGGGGATCGGCCGGGAGGACGCCACGCGCCACGCGCGAGGCCCGGGCAGGTGCCCGGGGTCCTGGAAGGGGTTGGGTCGCTCGATGAGCACGGACACCGAGGTCGGGGCGGAGCTCCCGGACCACCTGGTGGCACACGGCGAGATCCGGCAGACCGAGGTCAAGCAGACCCACCGCGTCGTCATCCGCTTCGCCGGCGACTCCGGCGACGGCATGCAGCTGACCGGTGACCGCTTCACCTCCGAGGCCGCCGCCTTCGGCAACGACCTCGCGACGCTGCCGAACTTCCCGGCCGAGATCCGTGCCCCTGCCGGGACCCTGCCGGGCGTGTCGAGCTTCCAGCTCCACTTCGCCGACTACGACATCCTCACCCCGGGCGACCGGCCCGACGTCCTCGTCGCGATGAACCCGGCGGCGTTGAAGTCGAACCTGAAGGACCTGCCCCACGGCGGGGTCCTGATCGTGAACACCGACGAGTTCACGAAGCGGAACCTGGCGAAGGTCGGCTACGAGTCGAACCCGCTCGAGGACGACTCGCTGGCGCCCTACCAGGTCCACGAGGTCGCGATGGCCACGCTGACGCGCACCGCGCTCGAGCCGACCGGGATGAGCAAGAAGGACGCGGAGCGCGCGAAGAACATGTTCGCGCTCGGGCTGCTGTCGTGGATGTACCACCGCGGCACCGAGGGCACCGAGGCGTTCCTGCGCGAGAAGTTCGCCAAGAAGCCCGAGCTGGCCGAGGCGAACATCCTGGCGTTCCGCACCGGGTGGAACTACGGCGAGACCACCGAGTCGTTCGCCGTCACCTACGAGGTCGCCCCCGCGGCACTGCCCAGGGGGACCTACCGCCAGATCACCGGGAACCTCGCGCTGGCCTACGGCGTCGTCGCCGCGGGTCAGCTCGCGAAGCTGCCGGTGTTCCTGGGCACCTACCCGATCACCCCGGCCTCGGACGTCCTGCACGAGCTGTCCAAGCACAAGGGCATGGGCGTGACGACGTTCCAGGCCGAGGACGAGATCGCGGGCGTCGGCGCGGCCCTCGGTGCGTCCTTCGGCGGCGCGCTCGGGGTCACCTCGACGTCGGGGCCCGGGGTGGCGCTGAAGTCGGAGACGATCGGGCTGGCGGTCGCGCTCGAGCTCCCGCTGCTGATCCTCGACGTCCAGCGCGGCGGCCCCTCGACGGGCCTGCCGACCAAGACCGAGCAGGCCGACCTGCTCCAGGCGATGTACGGGCGCAACGGCGAGGCCCCGGTCCCGATCGTGGCGCCGGCCTCGCCGAGCGAGTGCTTCGACGCCGC
>NZ_JBVPVA010000566.1:0-1012 GCF_055612215.1 Actinomycetospora sp.
GCCTCGGGGAAGCCCTTGAGGCCGTCGCAGCACACGATCAGCACGTCACGGACCCCGCGGTTGCGCAGCTCGGCGCACACCCCGGCCCAGAACTTCGCGCCCTCGCCGGCCTGGACCCAGATCCCGAGCACGTGCTTGATCCCGTCGAGATCGACCCCGACCGCGATGTAGGCCGAGCGGTTGCGGACCTGGTGGCCATCGCGGACCTTCACCACCAGCGCGTCGAGGTAGACGATCGGGTAGATCTCCTCCAGCGGCCTGGCCTGCCAGGCCTTCACCTCCTCGAGCACCGAATCGGTGATCTTGGAGATGGTCTCGTGGGAGAGCTCGGTGCCCAGCGTCCGCGCCAGGTGATGGCCGATGTCGCGCACGGTCATCCCGCCCGCGTACAGCGAGATGATCATCTCGTCGAGGCCGCCGGTGCGCCGGGAGCCCTTCGGGACCAGCCGCGGCTCGAACGAGCCCTGGCGGTCGCGGGGCACCGACAGCGGCACCTCCCCGACCTCGCTGGAGAGCGTCTTCGGAGTGAACCCGTTGCGGGAGTTCGACGAGCCCCGCCCCGCCGGGTCGCCCTTCTCGTAGCCCAGGTGCTCGCTCAACTCGGTCGACAGGCCCCGCTCGAGCACCGAGCGGACCAGCTCGGGCAGGAACCCGCCCTCGCCGGTCAACGCCAACTCCCCGGCCGCGGCCCGCTCCATCACCGAGTCCAACAGCCCGGCCTCGAGCATGTCGTTCACCGCCGCCCGCGCCGGCTCCACCCCTTCGTCGCGCTGCGCATCACCGGTCACGGTCACTGTGTACTCCGTCCTCACTCAGGAACGATCTTGTACACAGACCATCTGACAGGGCCTCAAGCGCGAGATCGACCGCAACCACGTGGGGCGCGAGCGGCGGGGCGCGCACTCCCGCGGCCGGGCGCCGGCCCCGAGCGGGCCGCCGCGCCCGGGGCGGCGGGTCGACGCCCGCCGGGCCCGCCAGGACGCGTATCGGGCGGCGCCGGCCCAGGCCAAGG
>NZ_JBVPVA010000570.1:0-4309 GCF_055612215.1 Actinomycetospora sp.
CGATGCGCGGCAGCCCCACGTGCTCGACGATGAAGTTCAGACCCTGGAAGTCCGTCGCCGCGTGGTCGACGTCGGAGACGTCGAAGGCGTCCTTGTCCAGCGGCCAGATCGTCGGGCCCTTGTGCACGTGGATGTTCTTGATGCCCAGCTCCTGCGCGCGCTCCAGGAACCGGTAGCACTCCGGGTCCGAGAGCTTGTAGCCGCGCGAGTCGCCGTTCCACTCCGCCGTGTAGAGCTTGGCCCCGAGCGGGTGGTACTTCTCGACGTTGGCCTCGAACTCGCGCATCCCGGCGTCGCCGTCACGCGGGTCGAACCGGGTGTTCACCCGGAACTTGTCGGGGTGCTTCTCGAACAGCGAGCCGTTGCGCTCGGTGGTGTTGAAGCCCTGGGTGTACCACTCGCGCAGGTACGTCGACTGGAAGATCGCGACGTCGACGTGCCCCTCCTCGAACTCCTCGCGCATCAGCTGCTCTTCGGAGACCCGCTGGAACTCCTCGATCGACTGGTGCGTCTCGGCCGGGCCCAGCGACTGGTAGGCGTGGAAGCACTCGATCCAGCCCTTGGCGTACTGCTCCGCGCCGGGCACCCAGTTCTCGGGCGAGGCGTCCCAGTAGTGCATGTGGGAGTCGACGACGAAGTACTTCTCACCATCTTTTTCGTACACGGGTGGTCCTCCTCGGCGCACGGCGTTGGCGCCGCACTTCGGTGGTGGTGGAGCGGTGGTGCGGTTGATCGGTGGTGCGTCGGTGTGGGTGAGGGACTCAGGGGACGAGGATCGCCCGGCCGCGGACGTTGCCGGCGTCGAGGTCGTGCAGTGCGTCGAGGGCCCGGTCCAGCGAGTACTGCACGGTGTGCAGGGTGACCTTCCCGGCCTGGGCCAGGACCATCAGCTCGGCGAGGTCGTTGTAGGTGCCGACGATGTTGCCGATGACGTTCTTCTCCCCGGCCACGAAATCCAGCGTCGGGGCCGTGAACTGCCCGCCGTACCCGAGGACGAAGTCGTAGCCGGCGGGGCCGGTCATCGCCCAGGCGTCGTTCTCGGCGCCCTGCTCGGCGACGAAGTCGAACACCACCGTCGCCCCGCCCCCCGTGAGGTCCTGCACCGCCTCGACGTGGTTGCCGTCGGCGACGACCGTCTCGTCCGCCCCGATCTGGCGCGCCAGATCCAGGGCCTCCGGGTTCTTGTCGACGACGATGATCCGGGTGGCCGTGAGCGCGACGAGGGCCTGGATGCCGATGTGGCCGAGCCCGCCAGCCCCTTGGACGACGGCGGTGGTCCCCGGGTACAGGTACGGCACCGACTTGCGCACCGCGTGGTAGGCGGTGATCCCGGCGTCGGCCAGGGCGGCGACGTCGGCCGGGTTGGTGTCGGGGTTGAGCTTCACGCACGCCCGCGCGGTGGTGCGCAGGTACTCCGCCATGCCACCGTCGTTGTTCGACAACCCCGGGAAGAACGCGTCCCCGGTGCACTGCATGTCCCGCCCCGCCCGGCACGCCAGGCACAGCCCACACGAGGGCTGCGGATGCAGGATCACCGTGTCGCCGACCTTGACGTTGGTGACCGCGTCCCCGACCTCGGCCACCCACCCGGCGTTCTCGTGCCCGATCACGTAGGGCAGCTCCGGGTTCTGGATGTCGGCCCAGTCCCCGTTGACGATGTGCAGATCGGTCCGGCACACCCCCGCCCCACCGATCTTCACGATCACGTCCAACGGGCCGAGCAGCTTCGGCTCCGGGATGTCATCCAGCGACGGGTCCTTCTTGTACTCGTGCACGCGCACGGCCTTCACCGGGGCAAACCTCCTGCGGCAGTGGTGGTGGACACGTCCCTGGGGGCGGCCTCCATCACACGACGGGGTTCGGTTGCGCGCAAGAGCCGGCTTTCCACCCGCAGCAAAAAGGGATGATCCGGACAGGAGCCGGATCGCGTGTCTGCGGCACCCGGCACCCGGGTAGGCGGACGACATGCGCGTCGTCATCGCCGGAGGTCACGGGAAGATCGCTCTCGCCCTGGAGCGCCAGCTGGCCCAGCGGGGGGACGAACCGGTGGCGCTCGTCCGCAACCCCGACCACGCCGACGACGTCCGGGCCGCGGGGGCCGAGCCCGTCACCGTCGACCTCGAGGCGAGCCGCGCCGACGAGCTCGCCGGGCACCTGCGCGGCGCCGACGCGGTCGTGTTCGCGGCGGGAGCGGGCCCGGGCAGCACCGCGGAGCGCAAGCGCACCGTCGACCGCGACGCCGCGCTCCTGCTCGCCGACGCGGCGGCCGCCGCGGGCGTGCGGCGCTATCTGCTCGTCTCCTCGATGGGGGCGCAGGACGCGCCCTCGGAGTCCGAGGACGACTCGATCTGGGGCGAGTACCTGCGCGCCAAGCGGGACGCGGAGGAGGGCGTCCGGGACCGCACCGATCTCGACGCCACGATCCTGCGGCCGGGCCGGCTCACCGACGAGCCCGCCACCGGCCGGGTCACGCTCGCCGAGGACCGGGTCGGCCACGAGGAGGTCACGCGGGAGGACGTCGCCGCGACCCTGGTCGCCCTCCTCGACGCGCCGGGCACCGCGGGCCGCACCCTCGAGCTGATCAACGGCACCGTCCCGCTGAGCACCGCGATCGACGACTGGCGCTGACCGTCACCCCGACGCGACGAGACCCTCGGCGATCAACCAGCGCCGGGCCACGTCGCGCGGATCCCGACCGTCGACCTCCACCTCGCGGACCATGCCGCGCATCGCGGCGCCGTCGAGGCGGCGGGTGACCTCGCCGAGCACGTCGGCCAGCGCCGGGTGGGCGTCGAGGACGGCGCGGCGCACCACCGGCGCGTAGCCCCGGGGTCCGGCGGGTCCGGTGAGCACCCCGCGGACGTCCGGGAGCACGACGAGCCCGAGCGCGGGCACCCGCCCGGCGTCCCCGGGGACGAGGCCGGCGGTGCAGCGCCCGGTCGCGACGCCGGCGAGCACCGAGGCCGTGTCCTGCGCGACCACGGCGGGCGCGAACCCGTAGCCGGCGGTCAGAGCGGCCGACCCGGGGGCGGCGGCGGACCCGGGGACGTCGTCGGCGGTCGCGCACAGCGTCGTCGGCCGCGTCGGGGCCGACGCCGCGAGGGCGGCCAGGTCGGGCGCCACGCCGGGCCGGGTCACGACGACGTCGGCGCCGTCGAAGGCGGTCGGGTCCAGCCAGGCGACCCCTCGGGAGGCGTCGGTGGCCCGCAGGGCCGCCAGCGAGGGCGGCGACGGTGCGGGGCGACCGTCCGGCGTCGGTGTCCCGTCGGGCTGGGTCGCGCGCAACGACGCCCAACCGGTGTCGACGTCGGTGCGGTGCGGCGAGTCGTGGACGTCGAGGGCGCCGACCTTGCCGCACTCGTCGTCCGCGTCGCCGCCCGCGGCCTGCGCGGCAGCGATGGTGATCTGGCAGAGCAGCCGCAGCGCCGTCGTGGGCCCGCCGCCGACGACGTAGCTCGCCCCCCGGAGGTCGGCGCGCTGGGCGAGCAGGCCGCCGGAGGCCTCCCACGAGGCCGGGGCGGGGGTCCCGCACGCCGCGGCCAGGACCGCGAGCGCCACCAGCACCGCCGGGACGAGCGCGGGGACCGGCCGGGACACGGCGGCATCATGGCAGGACGGGCCGGTCAGCCGATGAGCCCCTGTTCGCGCAGGAACGTGCGCGCCACCTCGTCCGGGGAGCGCTTCCCGACCGAGATCCGGGCGTTGAGCTCCCGCATCACCTGCTCGGTGAGCATCGGGGACAGCCGGTCGGAGAGCACGGCCAGGCGCGGGTTACGGGCGAGCACGTCCGAGCGGACGGTCAGCGCCGCGCGGTAGGGCAGGAAGTAGCCCATGTCGTCGACGAGGGTGTTGATCCGCAGCGCGTTGAGCCGGCCGTCGGTGGCGAAGACCTCACCGAAGACGCACGGGCGCCCGGCCGCGATCGCCGGGTAGATGTCCGCGAGCCCGATGGTGGTCAGGGCGCCGTCGGGGAACTGGAAGCCGTACGTCCCCAGGAGGCCGACCAGCCCGTCCTCGCGGCCGGTGAACTCCTGGTCGATGCACAGCGTGGCGTCCGGCGACCCGGATCGGACGAGCCGGGCGAGGTCGGAGATCGTCCGTACGCCGAGCCGGTCGGCGTTCGCGGACTGCACGCCGAGGGCGTAGGTGTTGTCGAACGGGGCCTGCCGCAGCCAGGAGACCCCGTTGGGGGCGTCGGCGTCGCGCACGGCGGTGAACAGGTCGTCGGGGTCGGTCAGCCGGGCCTCCTGGCGCAGGTAGATGCGCCACGCCGTGCCGGTGTACTCCCAGTACATGTCGATCGCCCCGG